>NZ_JAAGPP010000192.1:0-273 GCF_017104975.1 Burkholderia sp. Ac-20344 | reverse complement strand
GGTCAACAATGGTGTAGATCTCGGGGGGCGGCGGATCATTAAAAAAAAAAAAAAAGAAGAACTCATGATGAATGACGTGGTAAAAACAATGGCAAAATGAATAGCAAAGGATAATATAATCACAGACTCGAATAAATGAATCTACAGATTACAGTAAGATGACTGTGTAAGATGCATACTAGTTGACACACAGTGTTGAGTGTACATTTGATACAGTAGATTTGATTAGCAATAAGAGCACGTCTCATCGAACACCGATATAGTACATATAGG
>NZ_JAAGPP010000191.1:0-13959 GCF_017104975.1 Burkholderia sp. Ac-20344 | reverse complement strand
GCCGACGAAGTTGCGGACGGCTACGCGGTGCGGCGCTTCGCGACGGCCGGCGCATGGGCGGCCGTGGCCGACGGCGCTTCGAGCCACGGGGCGGCGCCGTCCGAAGCGGCCGCGGCATTCGATGTGGAGATGACCGCGCCGCCGGCCGATGCGCACGCCGGTGCGGCAGATCCGGACGACGCGGCTGCTTCCGCCGCCGAGGGTGACGACACCCGCGATCCCCACGACATCGCATCGCCCGCCGTCGCGGAGCGCCGATGCTAGACCCGGCTGCGGGCTTCAACGACGTCGCGGGCCTGCTGCGGCCGCTGCTCTACGTGATGCCGCGCCTGTTGCCGATCATGTTCGTCGTGCCGGTATTCAACGAGCAGATCATCACCGGCCTCGTGCGCAACGGGATCGCGGTCGTGATCGCCGCGTTCGTCGCGCCGGCGATCGACGCCGCGCAGGTGGCCGCGCTGCCGTTCCTGATGTGGTGCCTGCTCGTCGCGAAGGAGGCGGTGGTCGGCATGCTGCTCGCGGGCGCGTTCAGCGCGGTGCTGTTCGCGATCCAGGGCGTCGGCTACCTGATCGACTTTCAGACCGGCAGCGGCAGCGCCGCGTTCTTCGATCCGATGGGCGGGCACGAGGGCGGCCCGACGTCGGGATTCCTCAATTTCGTCGCGATCGCGCTGTTCGTCACCGCGGGCGGGCTGCAGGTGCTCGTGCAGCTGTTCGCGCAGTCGTACGCATGGTGGCCGATCGGCTCGCTCGGCCCGGATTTTTCATCGATGCTGCAGACCTTCGTCGTGCGACAGACCGACACGATCTTCGAATGGATGGTGAAGCTCGCCGCACCGGTGACGATCGTGCTGGTGCTCGTCGAGCTCGGCATCGGCCTCGTCGGGCGCGCGGTGCCGCAGCTCAACATCTTCGTGTTCTCGCAGCCGCTGAAGAGCGCGCTCGCGGTGCTGATGATGGTGCTGTTCCTGCCGGTGGTGTATGCGTCGCTGCATGCGCTGCTGAGCCCCGACAGCGGGCTGATGGCGTTGCTGCGCGCGCTGTTCGCCGCGCACGGCGGCGCGTGAGCGCGACGGAGCCGCGATGGCCGAAAAGGACCAGAAGCCGACCGCGAAGCGCTTGCGCGAGGCCCGCGAGAAAGGCGATGTGCCGAAGAGCGCGGAGACGATTTCGTCGGCGTTCTTCGTCGGCGTGTGCGTCGCGCTCGCGGTGGGTATCGGCGCGCTGTTCGCGCGGCTGCAGGCGCTGTTCCGGCTCGTGTTCGATGCGGTCGGCGCAGCCGACCCGTCCGCGCGGATCGCGGTGCTGATCGACGGCGCCGCGCGCGACTGGGCGACGCTGTCCGCGCAGATCGTCGCGGCCGGGCTGCTGGCGGGCCTGCTCGCGGGCTTCGTGCAGGTCGGCGGCGTGATGGCGTGGAGCCGGCTCGTGCCGCAGCTGTCGCGGCTCAACCCGGCCGAGGGGATGAAGAACCTGTGGTCGCTGCGCAACCTCGTCAATCTCGCGAAGATGCTGCTGAAGACGGCGCTGCTCGTCGCGACGCTCGGCTGGCTGATCGTCGAGTCGCTCGACCCGTCCGTGCAGTCCGGCTTCACGCGGCCGATCTCGATCCTCGCGCTGATCGTGAAGCTGCTGATGCTGCTGTTCGGCTGGGCCGCGCTGATCTACATCGTGATGGCACTGATCGACATCGTGCACCAACGGCACGAATTCAATCAGAAGATGAAAATGTCGATCGACGAAGTGCGGCGCGAGCACAAGGAAGACGAAGGCGATCCGCACATCGAATCGAAGCGCCGGCAGCTCGCGCGCGAAGCGCAGTTCGCGTCGCTGGCCGACCGGATCGGCTATGCATCGGTGGTCGTCTATTCGCCGCGCGTCGCGGTCGCGCTGTATTACGGCGGGATCGGCACGCTGCCGTGGGTGCTCGCGCGCGGCGAGGGCGACGCGGCCGAGCGGATCGTGCGTGCCGCGCGCGATGCGCTGCGCCCGACGCTCGCGAACGTCGGGCTTGCGCAGGCGCTGTACGAGACGACGCCCGAGAACGGCACGATCCAGCCGCAGCATTTCCGCGAGGTTGCGCTGTTGCTGAAATGGGCGACCGGGGCGGGCTGATGCGGGCGGCGGCACACCGTTTCGGCATGCCGCCCCTATTTCCGTTCCGCGCACGCGAGCGTCCATCCATCCATTCAAATCCGATATGGCCCCTTGATGAGGTCATGCGCGCGTGGTGCTTGACGATAATTTTTTCTTGCGCGAGCGGACGTTCACCAGTGAATTATTGCTGATTTATTTCTTCGTAATATGGCTCGACCGTCACGCCGGACGGCGGGCCGCGAGGTTGCGCCGTGCGTGACGGAACTGGTCAACAGGGGCGGACAAATCAAATGTGCGGAATCGACGGCTTTCTGAATAGCGTCGCCTTCGATGAGGAGACAGCGCGCGGCACGCTCGCGCGCATGACGGCAAGCCTCGCGCATCGCGGGCCGGACGGGCAGGGGCTCTGGGTCGACCCGGAAGCCGGCATCGCGCTCGGCCACCGGCGGCTCGCGATCGTCGACCTGTCGGTGCACGGCCGACAGCCGATGGCATCCGCGTGCGGCCGTTACGTCATGGTCTTCAACGGCGAAATCTACAACCATCGCGAACTGCGCGCGGAGCTCGAGCGCGCGGGTCGCGCACCGGCGTGGCGCGGCCACTCCGACAGCGAGGTGCTGATCGCGGCGATCGTCGCGTGGGGTGTCGAGGCGACATTGCGGCGCGCGACCGGCATGTTCGCGTTCGCGCTGTGGAACCGCGCGTCGCGGGTGCTGACGCTCGCGCGCGACCGGATCGGCGAGAAGCCGCTCTATTACGGCCGGATTGGCGACGCGCTGGTATTCGCGTCCGAGCTCAAGGCGCTGCGCGGCTATCCGGGCTTCGACGGCGACATCGACCGCGACGCGCTGTGCCTGTACCTGCGCCAGTCGAGCGTGCCCGCGCCTTATACGATCTATCGCGGCATCCACAAGCTGCCGCCGGGCACCTACATCCAGTTCGAGCATGCGCGCGATACGCCGCGCATTCGCGCGTACTGGACGCTCGAACAGGCCATCGAGGATGGCCGCGCGCGGCCGTTCGAAGGCAGCGCCGACGAAGCCGTCGACCAGCTCGACACGATCCTGCGCCAGGCGGTTGCGCGGCAGATGGAAGCGGACGTGCCGCTCGGCGCATTCCTGTCGGGCGGCGTCGATTCGTCGGCGATCGTCGCGCTGATGCAGGCGCAATCGGCGGCGCCGGTCGACACGTTCACGATCGGCTTCCATGAAGCCGGCTACGACGAAGCCGGTTACGCGAAGGCGGTCGCGCGCCATCTCGGCACGCGTCATACCGAACTCTACGTGACGGCCGACCATGCGCTCGGCGTCGTGCCGAAGCTGCCGTCGATCTATGACGAGCCGTTTTCCGATGCATCGCAGATTCCGACCTTCCTCGTGTCGGAACTGACGCGCCGGCACGTGAAGGTGAGCCTGTCCGGCGACGGCGGCGACGAGCTGTTCGGCGGCTATACGCGCTACTTCCTGACGCCGCGCCTGTGGCGCAAGCTGCATCGCGTGCCGGCGGCGGTGCGTGCACGGATCGCCGCCGCGCTGCATGCGTTGCGGCCCGATCACGCCGACCAGCTCGCGGCCGTCGCGCAGGGCGCGTGGGGCGGCGTGGAGGCGCGCGAATCCGCGGCGCGCATCGGCGACCGCCTGCACAAGCTCGGCCACGTGATGACGGCCGAGAGCCGCATCGGGCTGTACCGGCTGCTGATGTCGTCGGTGCATCATCCGGAGCGCATCGCGCTGTCGGGGCACGAGCCGCCGACGCCGCTCGACACGGTGTCCGCATGGCCCGAGCACCTGAGCTTCGCCGAGCAGGCGATGGCGATCGATACGCTCACCTACCTGCCGACCGACATCCTCGCGAAGGTCGATCGCGCGGCGATGGCCGTGAGCCTCGAAACGCGCATGCCGTTCCTCGACCATCACGTCGTCGAATTCGCGTGGCGCGTGCCCGCGGCGGTGCGCTTGCCGGAAGGGCAGTCGAAGGCGCTGCTGCGCCGGCTGCTCGACCGGTACGTGCCGTCCGCGCTGATCGACCGGCCGAAGCAGGGCTTCTGCGCGCCCGTCGACCACTGGCTGCGCGGCGCGCTGCGCGACTGGGCCGAGGCGCTGCTGCGGCCGTCGCGGCTGCGCGAAGAGGGCTTCTTCGACGCGTCCGCGGTCGAACGCCTGTGGCGTCAGCACCAGAGCGGCCGGATGAACTGGCAGCACCAGTTGTGGGCGGTGCTGATGTTCCAGGCGTGGCTGGAGGCGCAGCGCGCGGGATGATGCGGCGCGCTGCCGGTGGCCGGACCGGCCGGGATCGCCGGCCTGCCGGTTGACGCTCAGCCGACGTTCAGCGGCAACCCGATCTGCAGGTGCCCGGGATCCGCCGCGGCCGTCGGATTGAGCTGCAGGATCTCGCGGAACGCGGCAAGGTCCTGCTGGCCGACCGACATCTTCTGCTGGTCGCCGCGCGGCACGTGAGCGGCGTCGAGCAGCGATTGACGGTGGCGATCCGCGATTACCCACAGCGAGTCGCCGTCGACGACGATATAGGGCTGCGGGGACGGCGAAGGCTGCGCGCTCGACGGCGACGGCGATGGCGTGGCGCTGGCCGGCGGCGACGCCGGTGTGGTCGGCGAGGCGCTCGGCGATGCAGTTGGCGAGGCACTCGGCGACGCGCCGGGCGCGAGATTCGACTGCGACGACTTCGGCTGATTCGACGATCCGGACCCCGAACCGAAGAACGTCGTCCACAAGCTCTCGATCAGCTTGTACGCGAACGCACCGACCGGGATCAGCACGACGGCCGTCGGGATTTTCTTGATCAGCGGCGTCGCGTTCGGGAAATGCGTGTTCAGGCGCCCGCCGAGCAGCAGGGCGGTCGATACGCCGGTCGCGATCGCGAGATCGTAATGGCCGCCGCTCCACTGCACGCCGGTGCCGAGGCCGCCGTACGCGACAGCCATGAAGTCGCTCGCCGAATCGGTGAAGCGTACGATGCGGCTGCGCTTGTCGGCATTCACGCGGTGCGCGCCGATCGTGTAGACGAGCCCCGCATAGGTGGCGCCGAACGCGCCGCTCGCGATCGCGGCCGAGCCGTACGCGAGATCGAACGCGCCGTGCGCGTGCACGACGCCGCTGATGCCGACCGCGAGCGTGGCGGTCGACGTGATCGCGGCGCCGGCGCGGCCCGCGATCCCGAACAGGTGACGCGGGTTGCCGGTATGGAGCTGCTGCAGCGACGTGCCGCCGACGGTGCCCTGCATCTGCGCGAGCACGTCCGCGGCGAGTGCCTTGATGTGCGTGGTCGCATCGTCGAAGCTCATCAGCCCGACCCGATTCAGCTCGACGTACTGCGCGGCCAGCGTGCGCGCTTCGTTCGATACCTGCTCGAGCTGGGCGCGCCGGTTCTGGCCATAGTCGTGCGCGCCCGACCGCAGTTGCCGCGACAGCGTCACTTCGAGCCGCGTGAGCACCGCCTGCGCGGCCTTCGGGTCGCCGGCCTGCAGGCTGCGCACCGCCCCCTGGTGCATCACCTGGAACACGCGGCCCAGACGCGAGCCGAGCAGGAACGACGACGTCGCGCTGCCCAGCATGTCCTGCCGAAGCAGATGCGTCGCGCCGAGCGTATCGGCGATCACGAGCGCGCCCGCACCGGTGACGAGCGAGCTGAAGCCGATCGACTTCCACAGCTCCGCCTTGCGGAACGACGGCCGGTGCACGCGCAGCGCGTTGATCTGCGCGAGCGCCTGCATTTCCTCGATCACCTTCGCCTGTTTCGGGTTCGCCGCGATCTGCCGGCCGACGCTGATCGGCTTCGACGGGTCGTTCCTCAGCGCTTCGCGCTCGACCACCGATTGCCAGTAGGCGCGGCTGCCGGCAAGCGGACCCGCGGGATCGGCGGTCGACACGACGGTGCCGCGCGCGCTCGCCCGGGCGCCGGCGTCGGCGAGCCAGCGTTCGCCGAAGCGGCGGGCGCGCTTTTCGGTGCGCGTGGCGGGCGGGTGATTCGCCGCTGTCCACTGCGTCATCGCGTGGTCGATGGTTGCCTTGCGCGCCTGATTGACGAGCGCGGTCGTGTTGCGTTCGTACAGCTCGCTGCGCAGCGTCGCGAGCGCATCGTCCGACAGGCCTTTCGACTTGCCGATACGCGAGATCTCCGCGAACAGCACCTGCTGCTGGTTGGCGAATGCCTCGGGGCTCACCGGTTCGAACACGCGCGTGAGCGCATCGGCGCCGTGCAGCCGCGCAAACTTGCCGTCATGGTCGGTCTGGTAATAGTCGACGATCCGTTCCGCCAGCGCGCGCGTCAGATCCTGGTTCGCGATGAAGTCGGCGCCGTGCGTGCCGTACGAGAGCCCGACATGCAGCCAGTCGATCGCCTTGCGGTCGAGCAGCGCATCGAGCAGCTCGACGTGGCCGGCGCCCGGAACGGGTTCGAGCACGGCGTCCCAACCGTGGAAGCTCAGCATCACGTTCGGCGCGGGCTCGCCGGCGTGATCGTGCGACCACGTCTCGAACGACGTCATGAGCCGCGCGTACTCGGCGTAGCTGTCGTTCGTGCCGGCGATCGTGCGGCGGTCCTCCGCGGACACGAGCGGGCGGCCCGACGCCGCTTCGAGACGAAGCTGGAAGCCGTAGCGCGACGACGCGGTGAGCCATTGGTGCAGATGCGCGACGTCGTCGAGTTCGAGCGTGCGCGTGGTGCCGTCCGGCGCCTCGCGCGTGATCGTGGCGTCGGCCTCGTTGTAGCGCGCGCCGATCGGGGAGCCGAACTGGCGCGCGCGCCGGATGAACGCCGGATCGTGCTTGCCGCCGCGCGCGGCGGCAAGCGTGTGCGGATCGACCGGAATCGACACGACGGGCATCGCGCCGCCGTATTGCTCGATCTGGCGCACCGCGAGCGCGGGATCGTCGCGCAGGTTGAACGCGCGCGCCATCGGCGCGACGCGGTCCTGGATCTCGGCCGGTGCGCGCACGAACGCCTGGATCACGCGCTTGTCGATCATGCGCGCCGCGCTGTGACGCGTTGCATACGCCTGCATCCACTTCACGAACCGGTTGTGATCGCCGGCGGGATCGGCGACCGGCCCGCGCGACGGCATGCTCGACACCTCGCGCGCGAGACCGACGCGGTTGCCGAGCGCCTGCCACATCGGCGCGTCGGCCAGGATCGTCTGCGGTTCGTCGTTCAGCGCGAGGCCGCCGGCATCGGGCTGGCGCTTGCGCGCGGCGACCGCCTTCACGCGCTCGACCGTCGGGAACCATTCGGACACCTTCGCGGCGCCGTAGCGCATCACCCATTCCGCGACCGTGCTCGAACTCAGGCTCGGCTGGTACGGACGCAGTGTCAGCGGCTTGGCTGCGGGTGTTTTGGGCGCCTTCGGCGTGGCCGGCGTATTGGCGGCGCGGTTCGCCGCACGGCGGCCGTGCAGCCTGCCGCCCTTGCCGCGTATCGCATTGCGCATCCGGCCGGCGGGGCCGGTGGCCGCGCCGCCGGCAGCGGGCTGCGCGGCCTGCCGCGCGGTTTGCTGGGCGGCGGCGAGGTCGGCCTGCGCCGCTTTCACGCGATCGATCTGGCCGGCGATCTGCGTGCGGATCCAGCGCGTCGCGAGGTCGAACTTCTGCGGCAGCGCGTCGAAATACGATTTTTCGTCGAGCAATTGCGCGAGGCGTTGCGCGAGCGCGGCCTTCTGCGTGGCGGTCGCGCGCGGGTCGAACGCTTCGGGCTTGAGCGTCGACAGCAGGAAGTGCTGGTTCGCGCCGAACGGGCCCCGGCCGAGCGGCATCTCGTCGAGCGGGCGGCCCGCATCCGGTTGGTTGCGAAGTTGCTCGGCGTCGTCGTACCAGCGTGCGTTGCCGTCGTGGATCGCGATGATGCCGCGACGTGTATGCAGCGATTCGGCGACCGGGTGGTCGGTCTCGTACACGTACACGTAGTGATCGCCGGGGATGGCCTTCAGCTCCAGCGCGCGCATCAGGTGCAGCGTGTTCGCGCCGCTGAAGTCGACCGCGAGCTGCTCGCTGTCGGGTACGAGCTTCGGCGGCAGGAACGGGCTGCCGGCGCCCTCGATCTCGGCGATCTTGCGGCGCACGCCGGGATCGGCTTTTGCGAGGCCGCGCTGCACGCGCGTGCCGAGTTTCTGCGCGGGCGCCTTTTCGTCGCCGAGCGCCTTGCGCATTTCCGCCGGCGCGAAGCCGCCGTAGCGCTCGACCGTGTCGTGCGCGACGTCCGTCACGACGAACCGCACGCCGCGCCGGCCGCCGGACAGGTCGCGCGCGCGCCGGCGGAACGCGGCGCCCAGCTCGCGCGGCGCGATCGTCGCGTCGCCGAGCGACGTCGACTCGCGATAGGTCCAGTCGTGCGCGGCGTCGCGCGTCGCGTAGCCGAGCACCTTGCCGGTCTTCCTGTCGATCGCGTAAAGCGTCGCGCCGTCGCCGGCTGCCTTCGCGGCCTGCTTCGGCCGGCGAAAGCGCGGTGCATCGCCGAGCGACTTCAACGTCGTGACGACGTTCGCGTCGGGCGCGGCCGCCGCCTGCTCGGCTTCCCATGCGCGGCCGTCGCTGCGCGCCGTGATGCGCGCGGCGCCGCCGTACTCGCGCAGTTCCGCGAGCGGAACGGGCGACACGTAGAAATCGACGTCCGCGCGCTCCGCGGTGCCGTTGTCCTTCAGCGCGCGATAGACCTCGTCCCGAATCGGCACGGCCGGATCGGCGGAGGCCTTGTCGACGAACGTGCCGTTCTCGTCGGTGCGCAGGCTCGCGACGAACTTCGGCTGCGGATGGCTTGCATCGACCGCATCGGCCGGCCGTTGTTCGTGCTCGGCGATCAGCACGTGCGCATGCGTGCCGAACGCGTCCTTCATCTGCGCGAGCGACGCGAGCTGCGAACCGTCGATGCGGATCAGGTCGCGCTTGCCGTGCGACGCGAGATGATCGAGCGCATGCTGCCGGCTCGCGGCGTCCGGCGCCGCAGCGGGGACCGGCGCGTTCGACGCCGGCTGCGGCGCGGGCGCCGGCATCTCGCGCGGCATGCCGCTTGCATGCATCGCGTCGGCCTGGCTCGCGTAGTAGGCGCGATAGGTCGCGTGGCCCGGCACGGACGGTGCGACGTCGCCGAATGCGGCCGCGAGCCGGCGCAGCCCGGCTTCGTCGCCGGGCATCACGCGGTCGGCCTCGCGCGCGATCGCGTCGGGCAGGCGTGCGTCCTTCGCGATGTCGACGCCGGCGTCGTCGAGGATCTCGCGGCGCACCGCGAACGCGTTCGCCTGCGCGCGCGCTTCGGCCATCAGCGCACTGTCGGTCAGCGCCTCCGGGGACGAGCGATCGAGCCCGAGCCGGCGCGTGATCGTCTCGACCGCATGCTGCGCTTCGTGCGCGAGCGTGTAGACGAGCGTGCCGGTGCCGTAGAACTGCCCGTCGAGCACGATCCGCTGCTTCGCGGTATCGATCCGGCTGCCGCGTCCGGCGCGGCCGACCACGACTTTCCAGCCGGCCTCGTCCGCAAGCGCGAGCTGCTGGCGCAACCGGTTCGAGCGGTCGACCAGCGCATGCGCCGCCTTCGGCAGCGGCGCGCCGCCGAAGCGCATCCGGATCCGCGTGATGACGGACGGCTTCTGCACGAACGCGTCGGGCGGCAGGTGTTCGGTGATGCCCGGATGCGCGAGCTCGATCGCGCCGCGCGCGATGCCGTCCTCGAGCATCACGCGCAGCGTGCCGATCTCGCGGACGATCCCTTCGACGTTCAGCTTCGGCGCATCGGCCATGACCGTCGACGGGTCGCTCAGATAGAAGTCGCCGCGTGCGTCGAACACGCCTTCGAAGTCGTAGTAGAGGCGGTGCTGCGCGGTGACGTCGCGTGCGCGGTCGAGCTGCGCGAATGCGTCGCGCGCGACCCGCGGCGGCAGCACGCCGGCCATCACGTCGTGGCTGCTGAGCGACGCGAACGGCGCGTACATCACGGCCACGCGATCGAACGCCGCGAACGGGCCGCCGACCGTGAGCGTGCGCAGCCCGTGGGCGCGCAGCGCCGCAAGTCCTTCCTGCTCGAGCCGGATCGACTCGATGTGGCCGAGGATCGCGCGATTGTCCGTGCCCTGGTAGAGGCCGAGCGCGTTGCGCTGGCCCAGTTCGAACACGGTCTTCTCGATGCCGGCGCCGGTTGCCGCGCCGGTGAAGCGCTCGACCGGCAAGCGCGCGCCCGGGTCGCCGCTCGCGTGGACGCCGTTGCCGTCGACGTCGAGCGGGCCCAGGTCCGGACGCTGGTGCGGCGCCGGATCGTAGCGCAGCCACGCGTTCGTGTGGCCGAGCCGCGCTTCGGCGCCGAAGCCGACCGCGATCGTCGGCGGTGCGTAGACGGGGCGCTGCCAGATGTTCGCGAGCCATGCCGCGGCGTCGCGACCGTTGCGCGCCGACAGGATGACGGACGAGCCGGGCAGGCCGAGCACCGAGCGGTGCGCGAGCGTGACCTCGACCGGCGTGTACGGCTTGCCGTCCGGATCGACGAGGCGGCCTTGCGCGTCGGTGACGCCATGCACGATCACGATGCCGCCGTCGCGATCGTAGGACAGCGGGCCCGAGCGGTCGAGCGTCAGCGCGTCGACGCCGGCCGCCGCCTTGCCGTCGAACGGCGATGCCTTCACGGGCCGTGCGCGCGACCATGCCGTTTCGTCGGCAAGCGTGGCGGCCGTGTCGCGCGCGGGCGCCGGCATCGTGACGCCGGCGCGCTGCGCGGCCTGCGCCTGGCGTCGATACAGTTCGCCGTAGGTCACGCCGCCGTCGAGCGACGTCG
The DNA here is from genome assembly GCF_017104975.1 of Burkholderia sp. Ac-20344. Taxonomy (NCBI): domain Bacteria; kingdom Pseudomonadati; phylum Pseudomonadota; class Betaproteobacteria; order Burkholderiales; family Burkholderiaceae; genus Burkholderia; species Burkholderia sp. Ac-20344. The sequence goes on along the minus strand of NZ_JAAGPP010000191.1, from coordinate 3,096 downwards.
GTGCGTGCTCGAACGCGTCGGCGAGGCGCGCGATCGACGCGGCGTCGCCGGCCCGCGCGCGGCCGTATTCGTTCGCGATCGCGTCGGGCAGCGCGACGCGGCTGCCGATATCGATGCCGAGGTTCGCGCGGATCTCGTCACGGACCGCAAAGGCATTGACTTGCGCGCGCGCTTCCGCGAGCAGCGCGGTGCGCACGTAGCGCTGCGTCGATCCATAGTCGAGCCCCAACGTGCCGGTCGCGGCCTCGACCGCATGGCGTGCTTCGTGCGCGAGGACGTAGACCATCGAGCCCGCCGACTGCAGGCCGCCGTCGATCGTGACGCGCCGCCGCCGCGTATCGATCTTGCTGCCGCTGCCCGGCTTGCCGCGCACGACCTTCCAGCCGGCCTCGCCGCCGAGCCGGAGTTGTTGCGACAGCCGGCTCGATGCGTCGATCAGCCGGTACGCTTCCTTCGGCAGCGGTGCGCCGCCGAAGCGCATCCGCACGCGCGTGATGACCGACGGCTTCTGCACGAACGCGTCGGGCGCCGGCGTTTCGGCGAGCCGCGGATGCGCGAGTTCGATGTTGCCGCGCTCGAGGCTCTGCGTCAGCGCGCGCTCGATCACCGCGAGCCGCTGCAGCGCGGTGAAGTGCTCGCCCGCGCCCATGCCGATCGGGCCCGGGTCGCTCAGCAGGAAATCGCCGTCGCGCGTGAACATGCCTTGCAGGTCGAAGCCGATGCCCGTGCTTTCGACGACTTCGCGAATCTGCCGGATGTGCTCGAGCGCCGCGCGCGACACCACGCGCGGCAGCGCGCCCGTCTCGAAGCCGAAGCTGTGGAACACGCCGAGCGGCCGGTACAGCACCGCGACGCGGTTCAGTGCGGAGAACGGGCCGTTCATCGTCACGGTCTTCAGCCCGTAGGAGGCGAGATCGTCGAGCGCGATGCTTTCGTCGATTGCCGCTTCGATCTGGCGGCCTTCCGACGTATGCGGGCCGGTATCGTAGACCGCGAGCGCGGCATCGTGGCCGAGCGCGAACACGGTCTTCTCGCCGCCCGAGCCGAGCAGTTCGCCGACGTGGCGCTCGACGTCGATCCGCGCGGCCGGGTTGCCTTCGACGTGCACGCCTTCGGCATCGGCCGCCAGCGGGCCGAGGTCGTGCGGTGCCGCGGGCGCCGGGTCGTAGCGGCGGAACACGCCGGTGTCGAGCAGCGCAGCGCGCTCGCCCACCGCGTGCGCGGGCGGTGCATACACCGGGCGCTGCCACAGGTTCGCGAGTTGCGCGGCGGCGGCATCGCCGCCGTGCTTCGCGGACAGCACGATCGAATAGCCGTCCTGCATCAGGAACGCCGGCGCCTGGTCGAGCGCGTATTCGTGTACGCCGGCTGGCCGGCCGCCGGCGAGCAGCGTGCCGTCCGGCAGCGTGTCGGCGTGCAGCATCAGCACGCCTTCGTCCTGCAGCATCGTGAAGTGGCGGCTGCGGGCGGCCTGCAGGTCGGCCACGGCAGGCACCGGCCCGTCGCCGAACGGCGACGCGTATTCGGCATGCGCGCGGCTCCATGCGACCCGGTCGTCGAAGCTGCGCACGCCTCGCGGCGCGTCGCCGGTCTCGCGCGTCTGCGGCGCCGGCATCCGGCGCGGGATACCGCCGCGGCGCTTCTGGCGCGACCACACGTCGTCGTAGAAGTCGCGGTAGGTCTCGCCGTCGCGGCCCGACACCGGCGAATCGGCGAAGGCGTCGACGAGGCGTCCGACCGTGCCCGCGTAGTCGTGTGATGGCGCGCGCCATGCGGCGCCTTCGCGCTCGATCGCATCGGGCAGGCGCACGTGCGCGGCGATGTCGCCGCCGCCCGCGAGCTGGATCTCGTAGCGCGCCTCGAACGCGTTGATCTGCGCGCGCGCCTCGGCTTCGAGCGCCTTGCGCGTGAAGCGGCTGCGGTTGCCGTAGTCGAGGTTCAGCACGCCGGCCATCGCCTCGACGGCATGCCGCGCCTCGTGCGCGAGCGTGTACGTGATGCTGCCCGGATGCTGAAGGGCGCCGTCGATCGTCACGCGGCGCTTGCGCGGATCGATGCGGCTGCCGCCGCCGCGCTTGCCGAGCGTCACGCGCCAGCCGGCGTCCTGCAGCATGCGCAACTGCGTCGCGAGCGTGCCGGACTGCATCGCGAGCGCCTGCGCGGCCTCGGGCAGCGCCGCACCGCCGAAGCGCATCTGCATCCGCGTGATCCAGCCGGGATGCGATGCCCCGTGGTCGGGCGGTGCGGTTTCCGTCGTTTCGGGGTGCGCGGCGGCGCGGCCGACGTCGTCGTTTGCCGCGGCGCGACGCGCGCCGCCCGCCGGCGCGCGCGCGGCCTTGCCGTCCGCGACGCCGGGCGCGCGCGGGCCGCGATCGGCGGCCGTCGCGTCGCGCTCTGCTGCGCGCTCGGGCGCGCCCGGGCGGTCGGGCTTGACGAGCACGAGCACGCGGTTCGGCGCACTGAACACGCCATCGAGGGCATTGACCGGCTCGGAAGGTGCAGCCGGACGCGGCATCGCCGGTTCGTTCGGGCCGCGCTTGCCGGCCAGTACGATCACCGTGTCGTCGCCGGCGGTGCGCGGCGCCGACGGTGACGCTTCGTCGGGCGCGACGCCGGCCGGCAGGCCGGTTTCGTTCGCCGCGGCCGTTTCCGGTGCGGGATCGAAGCGCAGCACGCGCGCGTCCGCGTGCAGTTGGCCGTCCGCGTTGAACGCGTCGGGCGCGGCCGCATAGACGGGCTTCTGCCAGCGGTTCGCGAGTTCGGCCGCCAGCGCCGCGTCGTGCTCGCCGGCAACGACGATCACCGGTTCCTCGAGATCCTGCGGGCGCGGCGCGGACGGCCGCGCACCGGGCGCGTCGGGCGTCGCGCCGCTGCGCACGACGTAGACCGTGCGATCGCCGACTTCCATCGGCTCGGCACTCGGCCCGCGCGGCACCGCGATGCCGGCCGGGTCGGACGTCGCCGTTCGCATGGCGCTCGCATCGTCCGCCAGGTCGATGACCTTCGCGTTGACGCGCGGCGGCGCGCCGTCCGGCTCCGCACGCGTGCCGGGGCCGGTCGCGTCGTCGGTCTCGAGAGGGCGCCAGCGCATCGATA
>NZ_JAAGPP010000190.1:0-14266 GCF_017104975.1 Burkholderia sp. Ac-20344 | reverse complement strand
GCGGCCGCCCATCAGCAGCACGGCGCGATGGCCGCTGAGCAGCAGATCCGCGACCCGCTCGACCTGCGCAGGATCGAACGACACCTCGGCCGGGCGAACGACGGCGGGCGACGCCGCGCCGCGCACCTTGGCCGACTGGAGATCGACCGGCAGCACGAGGGTCGCGACGCCACGCTGCGTACCCATCGCGGCCGAAATCGCATCGGCCGTATCCGTCGCGAGATCCGTGTCGCGCGCGACGCTGCGGTACCACACCGACACCGGGCGGGCGAGCGACTCGATGTCCGACGTGAGCGGCGCGTCGTACTTCAGATGATCGCGCGTGTGATCGCCGACGATGTTCAGGATCGGCGTACGGGCGCGGCGCGCGTTGTGCAGGTTGGCAATGCCATTTGCGTGGCCCGGCCCGAGATGCAGCAGCGTCATCGCCGGCTTGCCGGCCATGCGGCCGTAGCCGTCCGCGGCGCCCGTGCAAACGCCTTCGAACAGCCCGAGGATCGAGCGCACGCCCGCCACGGTGTCGAGCGCGCCGACGAACGGCATCTCGGTCGTGCCGGGATTGGCAAAACAGACGTCGACGCCGGCATCGCGCGCCGTCTCGAGCACGACGCTCGCCCCGCCTCGGGTTCCAGTACCGGTGTCCAACTGTGGGATGTTCATGCGTCCGCTCGACGGTTTGAATAGGATGGATTTGACTTTAATCCCGAAATACGGGATTTGTCAAACATACAGGATATCAACACCGTGCCGAAGCGATCCACGTTTACCCGATCAATTCCGCAAACCTGGTGTAAAAGTCACCGCCAACCGGCCCTTCACATGCCCCTCAAATTTTCAAAATTCCCGCCATTCGGAATTTTATGATTGAGACGACCGAACCAGGCTCAGCGACCGCCGCCCCGTTTCCGGTCGCCTCGCATGGCACGCGAGGCCATCAACTTACGATTGCAAATGGCTCTCATTTGCATTAAATTTCCGCGCGAATGTACTGTTTGGAACACAGATGCCGGCGCGAGGCGGCTCGCCGCGCCCGAACGCGAAACACATCAAAGGACGGGGTATGAGCAGGAAGAACTGGGCGGCCGCACCGATGGCCATCGTCGTCGGCACGGCCGGCATGGGCACCGCCGGCGCGCAGGAAGTGGCGCTGCCCGCCATCGAAGTCTCCTCGCAACGCACGACGGCGCCGTTTCGTGCGCGCGAATCGACGAGCGCGACGCGCAGCGAGGCGGACGTGATGGAGATTCCGTTCGCGGTCAGCAGCGTCGATGCGAAACTGGCCCAGACCGTTGCCGCGACACGCGGCGAGGACCTGTACGACTGGGTCGCGGGCGTCTCCCGACAGAACAACTTCGGCGGCCTGTGGGACAACTACGCGGTGCGCGGCTTCGCCGGCGACGGCAACACGTCCGGCACCGACTACCTCGTCAATGGCTTCTCGTGGAATCGCGGGATCAGCGTCCCGCGCGACACCGCCACCCTCGAGCGCATGGAAGTGCTCAAGGGGCCGGCGTCCGCGCTGTATGGCCGCGGCGATCCGGGCGGGATCATCAGCTATACGACGAAGCAGCCGCAGTTCGCACGCGCGAACACCATCGGCGTATCGGCCGGCAGCTACGGCGCGCTGCGCGAGACACTCGACTCGACCGGCCCCGTCACGAAATCGCTCGCGTACCGCTTCGTCGCGATGAACGAGAACAACGGCAGCTTCCGCGATACGGTGTCGAGCAAACGCTACCTGTTCTCGCCGTCGTTCACCTGGGACATCGGTGCGGACACGACGCTCCACTACGAGTTCGAGAGCGCGCGTCAGCGCGCACCGCTCGATCGCGGCGTGGTGGCGGTCAATGGGCAGCTCGGTGTGATTCCGGCATCGCGCTTCCTCGGCGAGCCGCGCGACGGCGACTACGACGTGCGCAACACGGGCCACCAGTTCACGCTCGAGCATCGCATCGACGCGAACTGGTCGATCAACGCCGGCTTCGCGCAGCGCGACACCGACCTGTCGGGGCGCTCGTCCGAAGCGTTCGCGCTGCAGCCGGACGGGCGCACGCTGTGGCGCCGCTACCGGCGAGTCGCATTTCACTCGAACGACCTGCAAGGCCGCCTCGAAACGACCGGCAAGTTTCGCACCGGTGGCATCGGCCACACGCTCGTGATGGGCGTCGACGCGTATCGTTTCAACTACGACCAGTTCGTCGCGCGCTCGACGCCGACCGCCGCCGCGCCGTATGCGATCGACATCTTCGATCCGGTCTACGGCCAGCCGGCGCCCGCACTGCGCACCGCGACCAACCTGCTCGAGCGGGACGACGGGCAAGGCATCTATGCACAGGACACGCTGGCGATCGGGCCGCACTGGAAAATCCTCGCCGGGCTGCGCTGGGATCGCTTCCACCAGTCGGTCGAGAACCGCCTGAAAGGCGTGACGACCAGCCAGTTGCAGACCGCATTGAGTCCGCGCCTCGGCGTCGTGTACGAAATGAGCCCCGCGTTGTCGCTGTATGCGAACACCGCGTATTCGTTCCGGCCGAACAACGGCGCCGATGCCGACGGCCGCGCGTTCGACCCCGAGAAGGGGCATGGCTACGAAGCCGGCGTGAAATGGGCCGGTACGCGCTGGCTCGCAACCGTCGCGGCGTTCCATGTCAACAAGCGCAACGTGCTGACCGCCGATCCGGCGAATGCCGGCTTCTCGCGTGCGGCCGGCGAAGTCCGCAGCCGCGGTGTCGAATTCGAATGGAGCGGCGACCTCGGTCACGGCTTGCGCGGCATCGCCAACTTCGCGTACGTCGATGCCGAGGTCACGCGCGATTCCGTGCTGGCGCCGGGCGCGCGGCTCGTCGACATCCCGCGGCTGAGCGGCAGCGCGCTGCTCATGTACGAGACCACCCTGCCGTTCGCGGACAAGGCCGGCGCCGGTGCCGGCGTGATCTACGTCGGTCGCCGGGCCGGCAACACGGCCAACACGCAGGACGGTTTCGAGCTGCCGGCCTACGCGACCGTGCAGCTCAACGGCTACCTTCAGGTGAACAAGCACTTGCGTGCGTCGGTCGTGCTGAACAACCTGTTCAATCGCACGACCTACGTCAGCTCGTACAACAGCCTGTGGGTCACGCCGGGCGCACCGCGCAGCCTGTTCGCGTCGCTCGCCTACTCGTTCTAGGTCGAACCGGGCGGCTGACGGGCATCGTACGTCAGCCGCCGAGCACCCACCGCGCGGCCAGCGCGAGCAGCAGGGCCGGCAGCATCACGCACGCGCCGACCGCGAGGAATTCGCCGAAACCGACCCGCAACCCTTCGCGCCGGATCGCCGCAAGCCACAGAATCGTCGCGAGCGATCCCGTGACCGACAGGTTCGTCATCGCCGGTTCGATCGCGATACGACGTCGATCCAGACCGCCAGCACCAGCACCGCGCCCTTGACGATCATCTGCCAGTACGCGTCGACGTCGAGCATCGACATGCCGTTGTCGAGGCTCGCCATCACGAGCGCGCCGATCAGCGCGCCGTAGACGGTGCCCGACCCGCCGCGCATCGACGTACCACCGATGAAGCACGCGGCGATCGCATCGAGTTCGCCCATCGTGCCGGCGGACGGCGACCCCGCCGCCAGCCGCGCCGTGTTCACGAGGCCGGCAAACGCGCACATCAACCCCATCAGCGCGAAGATCGCGAGCTTCACCCGATCGGTATCGACACCCGACAGCCGCGTCGCCTCCAGATTGGAGCCCACGGCATAGATGCGCCGGCCGAACACGGTCTGCGTCGCGATCCACGAGAACGCACCGAGCAGCACGAGCAGCAGCAGCACGGGCACCGGGATACCGCCGTAACGGTCGAGCGTCGCGACGAAGGCGAACAGCACCGCACCGGCGCCGACGATCTTCACGCCGTCCTGCCACGGCGGTGCGACCGCGAGCCGGTAGCGCCGCCGCGTCGCGCGCTGCCGCACCACCAGCAGTATCACGAGCGCGAACAGCAGAATCGCGAGACCGTCTCCCGCCAGGCGCGGCAGATAGCCCTGCCCGATGAACACGAAGCCGTCCGACACGGGCGCGATCGTCGAGCCGCCCGTCACGCCGAGCAGGATCCCGCGAAACGCGAGCATCCCGCCCAGCCCGACGATGAACGACGGCACGCGCCGATAGGTCGACCACCAGCCGTTGAAGAGCCCGATCAGCACGCCGAGCGCGAGCACGGCCGGAATTGTCGCCGCGACCGGCCAGTGGCGGTTGACGTCGAGGATCGCGGCGACGCCGCCGAGCAGCCCGAGCAGCGAGCCGACCGACAGGTCGATCTCGCCCGCGATGATGACGAACACCATGCCGCACGCGAGCATGCCGGTAATCGACATCTGCCGCAGCAGGTTCGATACGTTGCGCGGCGTGACGAATGCGCCGTCCGTCAGCACCGAGAAGAACGTCCAGATCACGACGACCGCCAACAGCAGCGCGAGCAGCTTGTGGCGCGCGAAGATCTGGCGCAACGGCAGCCCTGCCGAGCGGCCGGCGGGACGATGCGCTTCTGCATCCGGCGTCGCCGGAGTCGAGGAAGAAAGGTCGGAATTCATATCGCACTCGCTGCGGTGGGGTCGGTGGGCAGCCGCGCGGGTGTCAGCGCGGCGCCGAGAATCTGTTCCTGCGTGAGGCCCTGGTTGACGAAATCGCCGCGCAGCTCGCCCTCGCCGATCACCAGCACGCGATCGGCCAGCCCGAGCACCTCGGGCAGCTCGGACGACACGACGATCAGCGCAACGCCACGCTTTGCCAGCGCGAAGATCAGCCGGTAGATCTCCGCCTTCGCGCCCACGTCGACGCCGCGTGTCGGTTCGTCGAGGATCAGCACCTGCGGCTCGGCCAGCAGCATCCTGGCGAGCACCGCCTTCTGCTGGTTGCCGCCGGAGAGGCTCGCGATCGGCAGGAACGGATGCGCGGCGCGTACCGACAGCCGCTGCATCTCGGTGCGGATCGCATCGAGTTCGGCGGCCGCGTCGATCCGCCCGCGCGTCGCAAAGCGCCGCAGCACCGTCAGCGTGATGTTGTGGCCCACGCCGAGCTGCGGCACGATGCCGTGGCGCTTGCGGTCCTCGGGCACCATCGCGATCCCCGCGCGGATCGCGTCGGCCGGCGAACGGATCGACAGCGCCCGCCCGTTCATCAGCACGGTCGCCGTGCACGCGCCCGGATAGGCGCCGAAGATCGCCTGCATCAACTCGGTGCGCCCCGCGCCGACGAGCCCGGCGACGCCGAGGATCTCGCCGCGCCGCACGCTGAACGACACGTCGTCGACGCGCTTGCGGCGCGCGTTCGTCACGTCGCGGCACGTCACGTGGCGGGCTTCCAGCACGACGTCGCCGATCGCGTGCGCCTCCCGCGGATACAGATCGCGGATCTCGCGGCCGACCATCATCGCGATGATCCGGTCGGTGGTCAGCGCATCCGTCGGCTCGGTCGCGACATGACGGCCGTCGCGGATCACGGTCACGGTGTCGCATACCGCGTCGATTTCATCGAGCTTGTGCGAGATATACACGCACGCGACGCCGCGGCGCTTCAGGTCGCGCACGATGTCGAGCAGGATGCGTATCTCGGCGGCGCTCAGCGACGACGACGGCTCATCGAGGATCAGCAGTTTCGCGCGCTTGTTCAGCGCCTTCGCGATCTCGATCAGTTGCTGGTGGCCGCCGCCGTAGTGCATCACCGGCTGCGCGACGTTGATCGAGTCGATCCGCAACTCGTGCAGCAGCTCCTCGGCGCGCCGGACCATCGCCGCGAAATGCATGCGCCCGCCCGGCAGCGTGATCTCGTTGCCGAGGAAGATGTTCTCGGCAACCGACAGTTCCGGCACGAGCATCAGCTCCTGGTGGATGATCGCGATGCCCGCCCGCTCGGTGTCACGCACGCCGGATGCCGCTAGCGGCGCGCCTTCCCAGCGGATTTCGCCTTCCCATGTGCCGTGCGGATAGACGCCCGACAGCACCTTCATCAGCGTCGATTTGCCCGCGCCGTTCTCGCCGCACAGCCCGACGCATTCGCCGGGCCGCACGGTCAGGTCGATACCGTCGAGCGCTTTTACGCCGTCGAATTCCTTGACGATGCCGCGCATCGTCAGCAAGGGTTCCGTCATTCGTTGATGCCTCGCAGTAAGCGCGGCCGCCGTCACGGCGGCCGCGCGTCGCGTCCGTCGTACGCTTACTGGCTCGCCAGCTGCGCCTGGGTATAGAAGCCGTCCTTCACGACGACGTCGACGTTGCGCTTGGTCAGCAGCGTCGGCTGCAGCAGCACCGTATCGACCTTCTTCCTGCCGTTGTCGTATTGCGCATTGAACGCGGGCTTCGTGCCCTTCGCGAGATCGACCGCGAGCTTCGCCGCTTCGCTCGCGATCAGCTTGAGCGGCTTGTAGACGGTCATCGTCTGCGTGCCGGCGATCACGCGCTTGACCGCCGCGAGGTCCGCGTCCTGCCCGGACACCGGCACCTTGCCGGCCAGATGTTGCGCGGCGAGCGCCTGGATCGCGCCGCCCGCGGTGCCGTCGTTCGACGCGACGATCGCATCGATCTTGTTGTTGTTCGCGGTCAACGCATCCTCGACGATCCGCAGCGCGGTCGATGCGCTCCACTCCGGCACCCATTGCTGGCCGACGACCTTGATGTCGCCGCGGTCGATCGCGGGCTTCAGCACCTTCAACTGGCCTTCGCGCAGCATCTTCGCGTTGTTGTCGGTCGGCGCGCCGCCGAGCAGGAAGTAGTTGCCTTTCGGCTTCGCATCGAACACGCCCTGCGCCTGCAGCTCGCCGACCTTCTGGTTGTCGAACGAGATGTACGCGTCGACATCCGCGTCGAGGATCAGCCGGTCGTACGACACGACCTTGATGCCGGCCTTCCTCGCTTCGGCGACGACGTTGCCGAGCGTCTTCGAATTGAACGGCACGATCACGATCACGTCGACGCCGCGCGAGATCAGGTTCTCGATCTGCGAGATCTGCCGCTCTTCACTCGCGTCGGCCGACTGCACCGACACCTTCGCGCCGAGCTTCGTCCCGGCCGCGACGAAATAATCGCGATCGCGCGACCAGCGCTCGACGCGCAGGTCGTCGATGCAGAAGCCGATCTCGGGCTTGTCCTTGCTCGCATGCGCGAGCGGTGTGCCCAGCGCGAGGATCGCCAGCGCAGCGGCGCCGGCAAGCGAACTCAATACGGTACGACGCGTCACGGATTTCATGTCTCCATTCCTCTTTATTGGACTGCTTCTACGAATGCCGGACCACCGGCCTGTCACGCACCGGCCGCAAACACCGGTTCGAGCGCGCGATACAGCGCGCGAAACGTCGGCCGCCGCGCGTCGCGATACCACGCGTGGCGTTCCATGTCGGGCTCGCGCACCGCGACGATCGGCGGCTGCGGGCACACGGCGTCGAGCGACGCATCCGGTTCGAGCGCGAGATGCGCGAGCCGCGCGGCGCCGAGCGCCGGACCGACCTCGCCGCCCGCGCGCAGCGTCAGCGCGCGTCCGCTCAGGTCGGCGAGCATCTGCGTCCAGTACGCGCTGCGCGAGCCGCCGCCGATCACCGTGATGCCGGCGGGCTCGAGCCCGGCCGCATGCAGCGCGTCGATCCCGTCGAGCAGCGCGAAGCCGACGCCTTCGAGCGTCGCGTTCGCGAGATCCGCGCGCTGCGTGTCGGGCGTGAGCCCGTAGAACACGCCCTTCGCATTCACGTCGTTGTGCGGCGTGCGCTCGCCGCTCAGGTAAGGCAGGAACCACGGGCGGCTCGCGCGTGCGTTCGTCTCCGCGTCGTCGAGCAGCGCCGCGACGCCGTCGTAACCGGCCAGTTGCGCGGTGAAGTCGACGCAGCCGGCCGCGTTCAGCATCACCGACATCAGGTGCCAGGTGTCGGGCAGCGCGTGACAGAAACTGTGCACCGCCGATTCGGGGTTGGCGCGAAACCCGTCCGACACCGCGAAATACACGCCCGACGTGCCGAGCGACAGCAGTGCATCGCCAGGCCGCACGATCCCCACGCCCACCGCGCCGGCCGCGTTGTCGCCGCCGCCGGCCACCACCGGGATCTCGCGCAGCCCGAGCGCGCGCGCGACGGCCGGCAGCAGGGTGCCGGTGACGCGATCGCCCTCGAACACGGCCGGCATCTGCGCGCGCGACAGCCCGCATGCGGCAAGCAGCGCGTCGTCGTAGTCGCGCTTCGCGACGTCGAGCCACAGCGTGCCGGCGGCGTCCGACGGATCGGTCGCAAATGCGCCGGTCAGCCGGTAGCGCAGATAGTCCTTCGGCAGCAGCACATGGGCGATGCGCGCAAACACGTCGGGTTCGTGACGACGCACCCACAGCAGCTTCGGCGCGGTGAAACCCGGCATCGCGACGTTGCCGGCCACGGCGCGCAGCGCGGGGGCAAGCCGTTCGAGTTCCGTGCACTCCGCATCCGCCCGGCCGTCGTTCCACAGAATTGCGGGACGCAGCACGTCGCCGTGCGCATCGAGCAGCGTCGCACCGTGCATCTGGCCGGTCAGCCCCAGTGCGTCGATATCGCGCGGATCGATGCCCGCCGTGCGCGCCGCCGAAACGAGTGCGGCAAGCGCGCCGCATGCGGCGTCCCACCAGTCGCGCGGCGCCTGTTCGGACCAGCGCGGCCGCGGCCGGCTCACTGCGAGCGGGCGGCTCGCGCTGGCCCGCACCGCGCCGTCGCGGTCGAGCAGCACCGCCTTCACGCCCGACGTGCCGAGATCGAGTCCGATGTACATGGCGTCAGCGCAGCCCGTAGATCGCCTGGTTCACGATGTTCTCGAGCCGCTCCTGCGCACCGCTCGCATGCCGCGGGTCCACGCCGCGCGCGAGCGCATCGGCCGCGAGCGACTCCAGCGTGTAGCCGCCCGACAGGATCTTGCGGCCGAATGCGTCGTCCCACTGCGCGTAGCGCTGCCGGCGCAGCGCGTCGAGCCGGTCGTTCTCGACCAGCACCGCCGCGCGTTCGAGCGCGAGCGCCAGCACGTCGATCGCGCCGACATGGCCGTAGAACAAGTCCTCCGGATCGACGCTCTGGCGCCGCACCTTCGCGTCGAAGTTCATCCCGCCGGTCGTGAAGCCGCCGTGGCGCAGGATTTCGTAGAACGCGAGCGTCAATTCCTCGACGCTGTTCGGGAACTGGTCGGTGTCCCAGCCGTTCTGCGGATCGCCGCGGTTCGCGTCGACGCTGCCGAACACGCCGAGCGCGAACGCATTCGCGATCTCGTGATGGAACGAGTGCCCGGCGAGCGTGGCATGGTTCGCCTCGATGTTCACGCGAATCTCGTTCTGCAGTCCGTACTGCACGAGGAAGCCGTGCACCGTCGCGACGTCGTAGTCGTACTGGTGCTTGGTCGGCTCCTGCGGCTTCGGCTCGATCAGCAGCGCGCCCGTGAAGCCGATCCGGTGCTTGTGCTCGACGACCATCGACAGGAAGCGGGCAAACTGCTCGCGTTCGCGCTTCAGGTCGGTATTGAGCAGCGTCTCGTACCCTTCCCGCCCGCCCCACAGCACATAGTTCTCGCCGCCGAGCCGGTGGGTCGCGTCGAGCGCATGGCACACCTGGGTCGCGGCCCACGCGAACACGTCGGGGTTCGGGTTCGTCGCGGCGCCGGCCGCGAAGCGCGGATGCGAGAACAGGTTCGCGGTGCCCCACAGCAGCCGCACGCCGCTTGCCTGCTGACGCTCGCCGAGGTAGTCGACCATCCGCGCGAAATTCGCCGCATATTCGCGCAGGCTGTCGCCTTCCGGCGCGACGTCGGTGTCATGGAACGTATAGAAAGGCGTGCCGAGCTTCGTGAAGAACTCGAACGCCGCATCGGCCTTCATCCGCGCCCGTTCGAGCGCGTCGCCCGGCTGCTGCCACGGCCGCCGGAACGGGCCTTGCCCGAACATGTCATGCCCCGGCCACACGAACGTGTGCCAGTAGCAGACCGCGATCCGCAGATGCTCGGCGAGCGTCTTGCCCAGCACGCGCTTCGCGGGGTCGTAATGGTGATAGGCCAGCGGGTTGTCCGACTGCGGGCCTTCGTAGCGAATCGCGGGAATGTGTTCGAAATACGACATGGCGTCTCCGTGCAGGGTCTTGTTGCAGCGCAACGCGCGTCGGGGCGACGCACGCGGCCGAATTCGGTTGGCTGGATCGTGCCCGCGCACCTGCCGGGCGGCAATTGCGAAATTGCGCAGCACGCTTAATGTTTCTTGCCAGCCGCTGCGTGCGGCGCACGTTCCGTCCTACAATCGCCGAACACCAGACCATCGCGCGCTGCCGACCCGGGCGCGCCCCGGAGACAACGGCACGGCGCCCCCCCGGCGCGCGTGCCCCGAGATCGAGATGACACGCGCCCCTTCCGCCCAGACACCGCATCGCATCGCGCTGCTGTTCAACGCGAACAAGGTCTACGACCGCGAGATCATCAGCGGCATCGGCCAGTACCTGCACACGACACGGGTCGTATGGGACCTGTTCCTCGAAGACGACTTCCGCTGCCGGCTCACCGGCATCGAGCGCTTCGACGGCGACGGCATCATCGCGGACTTCGACGATCCCGCCGTCGCCGACGCGCTCGCCGGCTCGCCGCTGCCGATCGTCGCGGTCGGCTCGTCGTACGAGGATCCGGCGCAGTATCCGGACGACGTCCCCTATATTGCGACCGACAACCCGAAGCTCGTGTCGCTCGCGTACACGCACCTGATCGGCGCGGGGCTCGCGCATTTCGCGATGTACAGCCTGCCGGTCGCGCAGGAGAACCGCTGGGCGCAGCAGCGCGAGCTCGCGTTCGACCGGCTCGCGCGCGCCGACGGGCTCGATGCGCCGATCTACCGTGGGCTGTCGACGAGCGCGTCGGGCTGGAATCACGCGATCGAGCAACTGATCGGCTGGCTGCATGCGCTGCCCAAGCCTGTCGGCGTGATCGCGGTCACCGATGCGCGCGCGCGGCACTTGCTGCAGGCATGCCTGATCGCGGGCATCGCCGTGCCGGAGCAGGTGGCGATCATCGGCATCGACAACGATCCGCTCACGCGCACGCTGACGCGCATTCCGTTGTCGTCGGTGATCCAGGGCACCGAGGAAATGGGCCGCACTGCCGCGCACCTGCTGCACCGGATGCTGCGTGGCGCGCGCTTTCCCGGGCAACGCATTCTCGTGCCGCCGGTCGGCATCAACGTGCTCGAATCGACGCGCCACCAGCCGCTCGCGAGCCCGCACGTGATGCGCGCGCGGCATTTCATTCGCCAGTACGCGTGCCAGGGGATCAAGACCGAACAGGTCGCCGACTATGTCGGCGTATCGCGCTCGCTGCTCGAGGAGCACTTCCGGCGCGAACTGCAGCGCACCGTGCACCAGGAGATCCTGCGCCACAAGCTCGAGGCCGCGCAGGCGCTGCTCGCCGGCCGGCAGGCGTCGAGCGCCGAAGTCGCGATCCGTTGCGGGTTCACGTCGCTCCAGTACATGTACGCCGTGTTCAGGCGCGAGCTGGGCTGCACGCCGCGCGAATACCAGGAACGCGCGGCGGCCGCCTACTGACGCCCGCCGCCCATCTGACATCCACCCATGCACATCGATACCGATTCTTCACACCTGACGCCGGGCGTTGCCCGCGTGCCTTCCGAGCCGTGGGGCACGTTGCCCGACGGCGAGCCCGTGCGGCGCTACACGCTGCGCAACGCGCACGGGATGCGTGTCGGCGTCAGCGACCTCGGCGCGACCGTCGTGTCGTGGCTCGCACCCGACCGCACGGGGCGCTTTGCCGACATCGTGCTCGCGCACGACACGCCGGCCGAGTACCTCGAATCCGGTGCCTACTTCGGCGCGACGATCGGCCGGTGGGCGAACCGGATCGCCGGGGCGCGCTTCGAACTCGACGGCATCGACTACCCGCTCGACCGCAACGAGAACGGCAACCTGCTGCACGGCGGGGCGAACGGCTTTCATCGCGCGCGCTGGGACGTGATCGACGACTGCGGCGGGCTGACGCTTCGGCTCGATTCGCCGGAAGGCGACGCGGGATTTCCCGGCAACGTGTCCGTGCAGGTTCGCTACACGCTCGACGACGACGGCACGCTGACGATCGACTATGCGGGGTGGACCGATGCACCGACGCCGCTGAACCTGACGAATCACAGCTACTTCAACCTGAACGGGCGCCCGGGCAGCGATGTGCGCGGCCATCTGCTGCACATCGACGCCGACGCGTTCCTCGAAGTGGACGACGCGCTGATCCCGACCGACACGGCCGACGTGACGGGCACCGCGTTCGATTTCCGGCAAAGCGCACCGATCGGCGCGCGCCTCGACTGGCCGAATGCGCAACTGGCGCGGGCGCGCGGCTTCGACCACTGCTTCGTGCTGGGCGACGGCGCGCACGAGGTCCGGCCGGTCGCACGCGTATACGATCCGGAAAGCGGCCGCGAACTGATCGTGTCGACCGATCAGCGGGGCCTGCAGCTCTATACGGGAAACTATCTCGACGGCGTGCGCGTGAGCGGCGGCACGCGTTGCGCGCGACACGCGGCGCTGTGCGTGGAAGCGGGCGGCTTTCCGGATCAGGTCAACATGGCCGGCCTGCGCGACGACGTGATCCTTTACCCGGGCGCCGTCTATCGACAGACCACCCGGTATCGGGTGGCCGTTCATGCGTAGTGTGCGCGGGATGCACGATCGCGATGCGCTCGAGGAAATTCCCGGCGCGTGTCGATGCTCGACCGCGTTGCCCTGACGGCATGCCGGCGGCCGCGCAGCGTGTCACGCGATCTCAGCTCCGCGCGGCGGGCGCCGTGTCTTGCGCGCCGGACATCGATGCCAGCACCGCGAGCGCGCCGGCCGGCGCGAGCAGCGCCCAGAATCCGGCGTAGCGGAAGCCGATCGCGCCGGCCATTGCGCCGAGCGCGAATGCGACGATCGCCGGCAACATCTTGCCGAACCGCGCACGCGCGGCCGCGCGCGCGCTGTCGGCCGTGCCGGCGGACAACAGGTCGACGGCATCGAGAATCGCCTGCGTGACGTTGCCCGTCATCACCGTATTCGGCACGCCGGCACGTGCGATAACGCGCGGGTGCGCGTTCTGCACGCCCATCGCGAACGTGCCGACGATGCCGGCCACCAGCACCGGCAGGCTGTCGGACTGCGTGACGGGTGTCGCCCATACGCCGGCCGCACAGAAGCCGAGCAGCAGCACGGCCTGCACGGTATGCAGCGCACGCGTGCCCTGCCATGCCGGCCGCGCGGACAGCGACCGCGCGATCAGGCTCGCCGCGACGACGCCGCACACGAATGCGGGAAACACGCTCAGCTTCAGCAGGATGCCCTGGCCGAACCCGGCGACGCCTGCGCCGATCAGCACGAAGTTGCCGGTCACGTGTGCGGTGAACAACCCGAACAGCGAGACGAAGCTCAGCGTATCGACGAACCCGGCGACCGCGGAAAGAATGGTGTCTTCAGATTTCAATTCGTCACGTGTATGTAGAGGTTGAGCGAGGCGGCGCCCGAAGACTGCACGATTGCCGCATCGCGTTCGCGGGAAGTCGACGGCGGCGCGACCACGGTCGCGCCGCCTGCCGGAGTCCGCGACTTGCTGCCGCCGGACGCCGCAACGAAATTGCCTGCCATCGTCTCGACACGCGCGGCTGCGCGGCCTTTCCTCACGGCTGCATTCCGTTGGTTTCGACGCCCGACCCGGCGCTCAGGGACTGCGGTCGCCCTCCCCGCGTTGAATATCGCCGACGATAGTGACAAGGACGAGCGCCGCAAGCAAGCCCAGATGTTCGAAAAAGCTGTTGAGCGCCATGAAACGGGCGACGCCCACCTGGTTCCAGAAGTCGTTCGCCACCACCATCGCGACGAGCGTCAGCATGCCGAGGCTGCCGGCGCCGAGCCACGTGAACCGGCGAAACACCACGCACAGCGAGCCGCCAATCTCGACCACCACCGCCAGTGCCGCCCACAGCGCGGCCGGGTGCAGGCCGAAATGCGCCTGCTCCGCGACCGCATCGCCGAAGTGCATCGCCTTGTTGACGCCGCCTATGAGGAACGCGGAAACGAGCGCGAGCCGTACCAGCGATCCGACCCACGCCTGTGACAGGAGGGCGCGAATCCACCCGGGGCTGCACCGGCCGGTTGCGATCGCCATGTCAGACCGCCCAGCACGAACAGCCGAACGCGCCCCAGAAGCCCTTCGCGTCCGATGTCGGCAACGCACGGCCCCACGCGCCTGCATGCGCATGACCGTGCACGCCGCATGCGCTCGCGC
>NZ_JAAGPP010000189.1:0-14258 GCF_017104975.1 Burkholderia sp. Ac-20344 | reverse complement strand
GCATGATCACCGGTGCCTGTACGAACCCCTGGGGAATGTCCTTCTCGTAAAGGGCACTGGTGGACGCAAAGCTACACAAGCAACCTTCATCGTCGCTCCAACTACCGGACAAGGTGCAATGTGAAACCTACTCCTTACTTTGCGGGCTGCACACCGGCGTGGTCAATGGCTTCAGGCCGATGGCCACTGTGAACCGGCGCGTGTCGTCAGCCGTGTAGCCCGAACCGTTGTCGCTCAGCCACTCGATTTCGGACGGGGTATGCAGGTCGTTGCCAAATCGATTGTCCACTGCAGCCGGCATCACGTCGCGCACGATGTCGCCGCTGTGGCCTGCTGTCGTGGCCGCCCGGCTCATCGCCTCACGGCCACAGCAATCCAGCGCGAACGTTACGTGCAGTGGCTCGCCATTGTCGCAGCGGAACTCAAAGCCGTCCGACCACCACCGCTGATTGCTGCGCGCGACGGCCACCTTGCCGTCGTGTCGACGTTGGGGGGGCGAGGCGGAATCGGCCGACGCTGCATCAGCAACCCGTGCGTGCGCATGACGCGATAGATGCGCTTGGCATTGAACGGCGCCAGCCCAACCGCGACGCGCTCGTTGCGCAAGATGCCCCAAACCCGGCGATAGCCATAGCTGGGCAAATCGCCAATGACCCGGCGGATCTCCTCGACCGCGGCCGCGTCGTCGGTCTGCCTCGATTGCCGGCCATCGCGCCACGTCGCCGCACGCGCCAGTCGTGCCGATACGTTCGAGCGCGACGCGCCGAGAACTTCACAAACCAGTTTCACTGGTCGTATTCCGCCAGCGAGGGCGAGTGCGCTATCCATTTTTTTGCTCGGCCGTACTCGACTGCTTCGCGCAGAATCTCGTTCTCCATGGTCTTCTTGCCGAGCATCCGTTTCAGCTCACGAATCTGCTTGAGCGCGTCGGCCAGTTCCGAGGCCGGAACCACTTCCTCGCCAGCCTTGACCGCTGACAGGCTCCCACCCTGATACAGCTTGCGCCAGTGGAACAGCTGGTTCGGATTCACGCCGTGCTGGCGCGCGACCGTCGAAACCGATTTCCCCGGCTCGAACCTCTCGCGAACCATCGCCAGCTTCTGCTCCGCCGTCCGGCGCCGCTCCGGGCCCGTCAACACTTCCATTACTTGCTGCCAGGTGTTAGTCAAAGACACAGTCTTATGCCTGCCCGTTATTGTAAGTGGGTGACTGTGTCCGGCGTTTCAGGGGGCTGCTCCAGGCGTCCAGCACTGAGTCCGATGTGCTGGCAGTATGTCTTGTTATATCAAGAAATAAGGATACCTATAGATACGGGTAGGATTTATCTCGACTTGTCGTGTGGTTGATGCGGTCTGCTGGTTGTTGTTCTGCTGGTGTGAATTTGCTTCGGCGGACGGCGCAAGCCATCTGATGGAGGAGCGTCCAGAAGGCTGCAATATGTCTGAGCCGCCCGATCGGGTTCGCGTGAGGCAGCAAGTCACCTGCCGTTGTCCGCTTGAGCCAGCCCCGGTTGTGCAGACGTTGTGTGTGCAACTTATACGCGGAGCATGTCCATTGTCGCGACAAAAAAATCATGCCCTGTGATTTTTTCCAGGTTTTATTAATTTCGGACACGTCTTATGTAATTTTCCCGGTGTGTTCGGTAAATTCGACGCAGGAGAAATTCCGTTCGACGGAGATGAAACGTGAAAGACAATACCTCAGGAAAGGATGTCGCTCGCTTTGGCGATTCAACGGATCACGGCGGCACGGTTGTTCACGTCGCAAACAACATTATGCGCGGGGGATTTCGGACGCTGTCCATTGATGACGAACGCGGCGGTGGGGCAGTATTTGGCCTGCTTGGATCATCAGCGCGCCTTCGTGGCAGCGAGGCCCTTCGCCAACTCGATGACAATAACGATGCTGTGGAGGACGTAAATATTATTGCGTCACTGTACAGTCAATACCTTAGATTTCTCGATGATCCGCTTTCATTGGCCGAGTGGGCAATCCCTCATACACAGGAAGCCACTCCATCTGCGTTGCCCGTGCAGGCTGAACCGGGATTAGGTTTGCTCACTATGGTGGCGTTGCCGCCGCAACCGGTTAAGCCGGTTGCCAAGCCCCAGGGGATCACGGAGCTACTCAGGCCTCCGGTCAAACTTGAACAGCTGTTCGGCGACCTCAGTGGGGTACCGGACCTTTGTGAACCGGAGCAACGGAACGACGTGCTGGGTCTGTTCGCGCCTGCCGAATTCCTCGCTGCCGCATCACGCCGTGCTGCCCAGCGACCACCCGAACTTGACGCGACGCGAACATCATATGGTCGCAATGGATAGCCCCGTGTTCCTGCCGGTCGGGTTGTTGCCTGATAGCGAAACGTCCTGACGTGTCAGTCTGCATACGCTCGCCGAGTAGCCCAATACGATCCACCTTATTGTCGGCATCACCATGTCCAACGCGTTTGATGTTCAGAAGCTATATCCGGTCATGCAGAAATTCAGCCGGCCCCGAACGCTCTCTATTAGTGGGGCTGCCGTCCCGTTATCGCACAATGGCGAACCTGTATTGCACCTGGTTGCGATCGAAGGCGAGGAAGAACTTTCCAAAATCTACACCTACGATTTGGAGGTTAAAACCTCGCTCGACGCGGGATTGAGTGACGAAGAGGCGGCGAATCTCAATACGCTCGACATGATTGGGAAGGAACTGACCGTCACCATCCAGCTTGACGGGATGGGCACTTTTGCCCCTGGCATGCCAGGGGCGACCGGTGCAGCAAACATCGGACGCGGGTTACGCGAAATCAGCGGGATTATCACGGCAGTGAGTTTTGCCGGTCAGTCAAACCGCCAGAGTAGGTATCGACTCAAATTGCAACCGTGGATCGCGCTGGCTGAGAAACGCTCGGATTACAGGATTTTCCAGAATAAGTCTGTTATTGAAATCATTCACGAAGTGCTGAGCGGCCGCTACCTCTACTCGTGGGACATGCGGCTAAGCGCGTCTTATCCCGAGCTGGTCTATCAGGTCCAGTATGGCGAATCCGACTTTCATTTTATCCAGCGTCTAATGGAAGAGAACGGGATTTACTGGTTCTTCGAGCATTCAGATACCGTGCATCGCATGATCCTGGTGGACCAGTTGGGGGCACACAAGCCGGTTGACAGTGAAGCCTATCAGACGCTGTCGTACTATCCGCCAGGCCGCAGGGTTGACATGGAGCACATCGACAACTTTGATGCGACTGCGCGTATCCAGTCAGGTCAGTGGACCACGAACGATTTCGACTTCACCCGGCCAAGGGCAAATCTCGAGGCACAGATTCAGTTGCCGCAGAACACCTCGCACAATGCGCTTGAACGCTACGAGTGGCCCGGCGATTACACCGAACTGAAGGCCGGTGAGCAGTTTGCACGGATACGCATGCAGGAAATGCGTGCCCTGGGCGAGCGGGGCACTGGCGGTGGGAATGTGCGGAACGTCGTCTGTGGGACGACTTTTACGCTGGCGGGTTTTCCGCAAGCCGATGCAAACCGCGAATACCTTGTTATCCGGGCTCGGCTGGATGCGGCTGAACTCGACGGGGCAACCGATACCGGCGAATACCGGATTCGGACACGGTTTGAAGTGCAGCCGGCCACAACCGTTTTCCGTCCACCGCGCACGGTCAGCAAGCCGCGCACAACCGGCCCGCAGACAGCCATTGTCACGGGGGCCGACGGGAGCGAAATCTACACGGACCAGTATGGCCGGGTGAAGGTGAAGTTCCACTGGGACCGCTCGCCAGTACATGATCAGACATCATCCTGCTGGCTGCGGGTTTCCTATCCGTGGGCAGGCAACAACTACGGGACCATCAGCGTTCCGCGGGTCGGCTCGGAAGTGATAGTGGACTTCGAGAACGGCGACCCTGACCGGCCATTTGTAACGGGGCAGCACTACAACGCGCACAACATGCCGCCGTGGGAGTTGCCCGCCAATGCGACCCAGAGCGGCACGCTGACGCGCTCCACCGATCAGGGCGGCTACGAAACCGCCAACGCGCTGCGGTTCGAGGACAGGAAAGGCAGGGAGGAAATATGGTTCCATGCCGAAAGGGATATGCGAACCGAAGTTGAAAACGATGAATCGCATACGGTTGGGCATGATCGCGCGAAGACAGTCGGACATGATGAATCGGTGACGATTGACAACGATCGCACGGAAAAAGTCGGCCGAGGCGAACAGGTCGATATTGGTGTAGATCGTCGTCACACCATTGGCCAGGATGCGTTTCTTTCGGTTGGGCGCGATCACCGCATCCAGATCGGCAAGGATCGAATCGAGGAAACGGGCAACAATCGCAAGGACACCATTGCGGCCAACTTCCTGGTCACGACTGGCGGCAACGCCGAACACAAGGTGCAGGGGCGCCACCAGGTCGAGGCGGGGCAGGCTATTGAGCGAAAGACCCGTATCTACCAGCTACAGGCGGGCGACAAGGCTGAAATCATCGGCCCGGCCGGAAAGATCACGCTCGACGGTGAGGGCGTCACGATTGAAGGAGTCCGGATCAAGCTGAAGGGGCCGGTCCAGACCGAGACCGGCTGGGTCAAGAATGCCCTGGACCTGCGCTCAGACGTGAACAAGGGCGATCCGTTCACGCCGGACTACTTCCCGTTTTCAGGCTGACGCCTGCCGTTTATTCCATCAAGGAACCGTGCCTCGTGATTGTGACTCTCCCATTTGAAGACGATCCTTATTACAGCGCCCCGCAGCCAGCGTCTTACCCACAGTCAGCCAGTGCCGCGCTGAGTACGCCAGCACTTGTCCGCAAATATATCGATCTCGCGAAGCACGTCGCGGGAGGTGTATTCCCGGTAGGGCGCAACCGCTTCTGGCACGGCGGCGTACACCTGAGCGGAAAAAAGCCGGTGCGCGCGATCGCGGACGGTACCATCGTCGCGTTCCGACTGGATCGGGACTATATCGACAGCGAACTTGACCGGCAGATCAAGGCGGCCGCACCCGTGAAGGCGTCAGCGTCGAAAGCCAAGCCGCAGCCGTCAGCGCCCCGGCAGTTCAGCAGCAGCTTTGTACTGATACGGCACGAGTGCGAGGCCAATAGAGGAGGCGGTGAAATGCGGCCCGTGGCGGGCGTTTCGCAGGGTGTCAGCGCGAGCATCCCCAGATACATCGGGGCGCACTTCTACTCGCTCTACGCGAATCTGCTGCCGCAGAAGCAGTTGCAGAACAAGGCAGTCCTGCCGCCGTTTCTCACGACCACCAATACAATTGTTCCGGTTGCCGCGTTGCGCGGGGACGAAGTAACGGTAAGCGCGGTGATTGATGACGGGCACCACATGGTCAAGATCAGGATTACTGACATCAATACCCGCAACAGTGGCGAGGGATGGATCGAGCGCATGTATCTGGACGTGGAGCCAGGCGCTCCACTGAGGCCCGAGCAGAAAATCCGGCTGGGCTATCCCATTTCGTTCATGTATTGCTGCCATCCTACGGAAAAGCGGTGGATGCCGTTGGATCGCACCTTCTCAATGGAGTATCCGGTCAGGGCCGGACAGGTGATTGGTTACGCCGGGATAACGGACGGCGATCTTGGCCCGGTGGCGGACAGCTTCCACTTCGAGATTTTTACGGGCGAGAATAAGTTGGTGAAGCAGATGAAGCCGCTTGTTCCGCTGAACATTAACGACCCAAGTTCGTCGTACCAGGAATATGCGGATGGACAGAGAAGCGATGGTATGGGGAAGGTGTGGTTGACGCGGAATGCGACGCTGGCAACAGATGTTTTTTCAAGGGGAGGCAGATTATCCGCATCAAGCATGCAAGTGTTTCCAGCCGGCTCCTGCTTTTTTGGAGCGATACCCTGCGGGGTAGATGGAAAGAAGCCTGATTTGGTTAGCGACCTGATATGTTTCAAGCTATTTGGCATAAATGGAAGTACTTACTACGCGTACGCCGATCAAGCGAGGGCCGTAGCCGATGGGCGGGATTTTGTTCGCGATGCGTGGGTGACGTTGACTACTGACAGTGACTGGGTAGCGCGTGGATGGCAGACCTATGAGGATAGCGAACTGAATACGACAGACGATGGCTTCGTTGAGGACGACGATGCGGTCATGCAGAAAATCCTGTCTGCCGCACACAAGTCTTCTGCGAGCCTGAGTCTCGATGATCTTCATGCTGATGGCGTTGACGCGATCTTGCGCACCGCCGCCGTCCGGTTCCACACTGAATGGGACCGCAGTAACAACAGCAAGCGATACGACAAACTTCAGCAAGGCGGCCATCCGCCGCTTCCGCAACTATCCGACAGCCAGTTCAAGGCGTTCTTGCAGGATATTCAGCGTCAGCAGTTCTGGAGCGACGCGAAGGTACAGCAGGACGGTGTGAACAATGCCATGAAGCCGCTATCCACGCCGATGGATGCGAAGAACTGGCATTTCCACCCAGTGGGCTTCCTGGCTCAGATGCGGGAATGTCTCGCAACGGACGCAACGCTGTCCGAGGAGGCGTTCGAACTGGAAATCCGGCAGAGCTGGATAACCTGCCTGAAGCTGATCGAGAAGCGCCTCAAACAACTCGAACCCTGGGCGGACGCCAATGCCGCCATGCCTGATGCGCCCTCGGCGCGGGCGCCAGTCGTCAGGGAATATGCGACTCTGCAAACGATTCACAATGTCGCCCATCACGATCTCTGGTCAAACTTCGAATACTGGTTTGGCGTAACGCCCAATGACATCGCTGCCCCGGAGACGTTGCACGGCCAGCTTGCGGCCGCGCCTGCCGGGCATCACGTCCATAGCTACCTGAAAGGCATGCGGGAGTTCTTCCGCCATATATCCATGCAACGGGTGGTCAAGGGCGCACTGGGTTTTGAGGCAGGTGCCTATGTGCAGCCGGGGTTGTATCCAGCCAAGGCGCTCAAGCCCGCCCAATCAGGCTTCCGGATGGAATACGTCAATATCGCTTGCCAGTATGGTCCGTTCTTCCGAAGCTTTAATAACGGGGATCCGGTCGATCAGAACCGTATGGAAGTCCAGTTGCACGAGGTGGCGCATTTGCAGAATACCGCTCATGCCAAGGACCAGAAGATCGATGTTAACGGGGCACATGACCCTGGCAAATACAACGGAAAGACTGCTTATGGGGCACGCGCGGCACGGGTACTCGCCGAGTTCACGCCCAACAGGGCGTTAGCTAATGCCGAAAGTATTGCATTTTTTATCGAGAGCGCAAAGGATGAAACCTGACCGTCTGACAATGAACGGCGTTTGCACCATTATTTCTATTGGAGGGATGGTGGCGCTGCTCGGCTGCTCGTCCCTTGCAGAACAGCAAGCGGCGCCGCCTTCGAACCAAACTACGAAAAGTTCTATGACCGACAAGCAAAGTGGAAACCAGACGGGTGTCGTGCCGAATGAGCGGGTAACCTGGATCAAGAATCCGCTGATCACACAGATCAGGTTTCATGACGCAATTGTGCGCAATGACAGCGTCAAAATACGGTACTACACCACATACATAAATCCGAGCGATGGGGACGTTAAGACAACAGGCAAGCCCACGCCGGATGGTCCTGCAATGCGGTTGTATTCGGGGGGCAAGGAGATTAAGCCTGCTCCGCCTAAGTACAGCGGTATTGAGCCTTATGTCGCGGCTCCCCGGGACGAAGATATAAAGCGATCAACCTATGTGATGAAGGCAAAGGAGAAATGGGTAGGCGAGGTTGCAGACGAATTTGTGATCTTGAATACCCAGTTTCTTACTGGCACACACGTTTATGAAGTCGTCTACTGGCAAACCCAGCTCGACTGGATTGACGTGCGCGAGGTTCTGGACCGTACCGATACGGGCAAAGGCAGGATGATGTATCCGATCACGGATAACGCGCCGTCGAACCGCCTCTATTTCAGGGTCTACAAGCCGACCGATGAAGAAGCGCGTGAGGGGCGGCACATTGAATTCCTCGGCGAAGTGGATGCCCGTACGCAGGTTCCCGCGCTGCCGTACGCCCGTCCAGGCGACTACGCACCAAAGACCGGCTATTGGGCCGCGACGGGCAAGAGCATCGAACGGCTCGGCGGCTATCACGAAGTGTTCGTCAAGGAAGGGGATTCACTGCCGAACCTGCCGGGGGACCGGGGCGTGGACCCCTTCAGCTTCCAGTGGAAGTACGTGGGCGAACAGAGTGCCGCCGTCGGAAAGTAACGGCTGGTCTTTATCACCATCGGAGATTTTCATGCGACCCGTTGTGCTTGCCGGCCATCGCCATGTCTGTCCGTTGCATGGACCTGGGACTGTTATCAGCGGCACGGACAGCGTGACAGTCGGGGGGAGAAAAGTGGCCTGTGTCGGCGACTCTACGAGTTGCGGTGCAGTCATCGTCACCGGGGCCGTGACCACGTTTGGCGGCCGGGAGGTTGCCCGCGAGGGTGATACCACCAGCCACGGCGGCACGCTGGTCGAGGGCGATAACGGCTGGTTGCTTGATTGAGTGGAACAGGGAAAGCACGCCATGATTCAACTTCCAGGCAGGCATGCACCGGGCTCGCGACGGCGGACGTCGGATAGGCCGACAGCTTGGCGACGAACGCCGGATGCGTGAAGGCTGCGCGAAACGCTTCGGTCGATTCCCGGATCGCGTCCGCCGGCGATGTCGCGGACATGCCGTTGCCACTGCCCGACCATGACCTGACAGGCCGCCTCGCCGAAACCTCGACCGGCCTGCGGATCGCGCGAATCGTCGACGACAACCGAGTCGGGTAGTGGGCCGACCCGGGCTGGCGCATTTGCCGCGCAGGCTCGACAAATCCTTTCCGATCAATGGCTTGGTGCCATTAGTGGAAGGTTGTCCACAAGCTTGCCAACACAATCTGTGGAAAAGCCGCGCGTCGTGAGCCGTGCATCGCGCGCGTCAGGCCGGCAGCGGAAAGCGCACCGTGACGGTCAGCCCGCGTCCGCCGCGCGTGGTGCCGAGCGCGACCGTTGCGCGATGCTGTTCGGCGATCCGCTTGACGATCGACAGCCCGAGCCCGCTGCCCGACGACGTGACGGCCTGCGCGCCCTCGCCGCGATAGAAGCGCTCCCATACGTCGGTGCGTTCGGCTTCCGGGATCCCGGGGCCGTCGTCGGCGACTTCGAGCACGGGCGTCGTGCCGTCGATCCGCGCGGACACGTCGACGCGTGCGCCGTCGCCCGCATAGCGGATCGCGTTGTCGACGAGGTTGTTCAGCAGCACGCGCAGCGTGTCTGCATTGCCCGCGGCCATCACGGGCGTCGACACGATCGCGCCGAGATCGATCCGGTGCGCGTCGGCGACGCGCGCGCGATCCGACACCACCGACCGGCACAGCGCGGCAAGATCGACGGGCGCCGACGCAGAGGTGGCCGCCTGCGCATCGGGCTCGAGGCGCGCGAGCGTCAGCAACTGCTCGGCGAGGTGGCCGAGGCGCGTCGTGCCCGCCTGGATCTGCGCGAGGATGTGCTCGCGTTCCTCGGCGGTCGACGCGCGCCGCAGCAACTGCGACTGGATCGACAGCCCCATGATCGGCGTGCGCAATTCGTGCGCGGCATCGGCGATGAAGTGCCGCTGCAGCGTGAACGAGCGGTCGAGGCGCGCGAGCAGGTCGTTGATCGCTTCGGCGAGCGGACGGACTTCGTTCGGCATCGCGCCGACGTCGACCGGCTCCAGATTGTTCGCATTCCTGCGTTTGAGGCCGGATGCAATCGTGCGCAGCGGCCGCAGCCCCGCGCCGATACCGAACCACAGGCCGATCGCGAGCAGCGGCAGCATCGAGAACACCGGCCACAGCAGATGCACGGCGATGCCCGCGATCGCTTCCCATCGCGCATGGCGTGCCTGCGCGAGCCGGATCGTCGTGCCGCCGCGCTCGGTCACATAGGTGCGCCACGGCTGGCCGCCGACGTCGACGCTCGCGACGCCTTTCTGCGCGGGCGGCGGCAGTTTCGAATCGCGGTCGGTCGAATACACGAGCATGCCGTTGCGCCAGACCTGCAGCAGCACGGCGTCGGGGTCGCTCGCTTCGAAGCCGTGCTTGCCGTTGGCGCGGTTGCTGAACGACAGCTCGCCGTTCGGGCCGACGACGATCTGCTTCGACATGCTGCGCATCTGGTCGTCGAGCAGGTCGTCGAGCTCGCGCAGCGCGCCCCAGTAGGTGCCCGCACTCGCGACGAGGCCGATCACGCACGCGGCCGGCATCAGCCACGTCAGCAGGCGCCGCCGCAGCGACGCGTTGCGCCAGCGCGCGATCGCGCGTTGCACACGCGTCATGCGCCGTCCCCGATCCGGTAGCCGACGCCGCGCACCGTGCGGATCATGTCGTGGCCGAGTTTCTTGCGCAGGTTGTGGATGTGCACCTGCACCGCGTTGCTCTCGATTTCCTCGCCCCAGCTGTACAGCCGCTCCTCGAACTGCTCGCGCGAAATCACCGCGCCCGGGTCGCGCATCAATTCGTGCAGCAGCACGAATTCCTTCGGCGACAGCGGCACTTCGTCGTCATTGAGCCAGACGAGGTGCTTGACGGGGTCGAGGCGCAGCGGGCCGATCGCGAGCGTCGTCTGCGCGCGGCCCGCATGGCGGCGGTTGACCGCGCGGATGCGGGCGAGCAATTCGTCGAGTTCGAACGGCTTGACGAGATAGTCGTCCGCGCCGCTGTCGAGGCCCGCGATGCGGTCGGGCACGCCGTCGCGCGCGGTGATGATGATCGCGGGGAGGTTTTCGTCGCGGCGGCGCAGCGCGGCGAGCACCGACAGGCCGTCGCGGTTCGGCAGCCCGAGATCGAGCAGCAGCAGGCCGTAGCCGGTCGCGCGCAGTGCGAGCGACGCGGCGTCGCCGTCCTTCACCCAGTCGACCGCGAAGCCCTCCTGTTTGAGGCCCTGTTCGAGCCCGCTGCCGATCAGCGGATCGTCCTCGACGAGCAATACGCGCATGGATTCGTGTCTCTTCAACGGGGCGCCGCGGCGCCCGGGATTCCCATGATAAGCGCCCGCGTCTTAGGTGGAGCTTAAGCGCGGGCGGTGTGCGGCGGGCTTTCGGACTCGTCTGATGCGGCACCGTGTCGCTTTGGCGCGGCCTTCAGGTTTGCTTAATCTTACGGTCTGTAATCTGGGGCCGTCGCGTTCAACGGGGCGCGGCGTCACATCGAACAAGAGGACCGAGATCATGAAACACCTGGCCAGAATCCTGACGATTGCGCTCGCCACGCTGCCTGCTGCCGTCTACGCGCAATACACGGGGCCGTCCGCGTTGACCACGACCACCGTGAAGGAACTGCTCGCGAACGGCAAGGACGACCAGCACGTGCAGTTGCAGGGGCGCATCGTCAAGCACGTCGGCGGCGAGGATTACGAATTCGCCGATGCGACCGGCACGATCCGCGTCGAGATCGACCACAAGCTGTGGGCGGCCGGCCAGCCCGTCAGCGACAAGAGCGAAGTGAAGGTAACCGGCGAATTCGAGCGCAAATGGTCGGGCGGCGTGAAGGTCGACGCCGATCACGTCGAAGTGCTGCGCTGACCGGTGCGCGCGGGGCCGGTGATACCATGGACGACCGGTTCCCGTTCCCACCAAGATGGCCGCCAATTTCGACGAACTCGCGTCCCGGATCCGGGCGCAATTTTCCGAGCTGAGCCCGCAATTCCAGGCGGGCGCTGCCTTCCTGCTCGATCATCCCGACGAAGTCGCCACCTCGTCGATGCGCAAGGTCGCACAGCGCGCGCAGGTGCAGCCCGCGTCGCTCGTGCGGCTCGCGCAGCAATTCGGCTTCCCCGGCTGGAACGAGCTGCGCGACCTGTGCGTCGCGCGCGTGCGCACGCGCCCCGAGCCGCTCACGCAGCGGGCGCGCTCGCTCGTGCGGCCCGACGCGAAGGCGTCGCTCGCGCACGACCTGCTCGCCGCGCAGCAACACAACCTGTCGGCCACCGCCGCGCAGAACGAGCACGCGCTCACCGATGCCGCAAAACTCATCCGCAAGGCGTCGCACGTGCATGTCGCGGGGTTTCGCTCGTGCTATCCGGTCGCATTCGGTTTCGTGTACGGCTACCGGCTGTTCCGTCCGACCGTGTCGCTGCTCAACGGCGTCGCCGGTTCGCTCGAAATGGAGCTGCGGACGATCGCGAAACAGAGCGTGACCGTCGTCGTCAGCTTCGCGCCGTATTCGGCGGAAGCGACGCGCGTCGCGCAGGCCGCGAAGGCGCAGGGCAGCCGGATCGTCGCGATCACCGACAGCGCGGTGTCGCCGATCGCGCTGCACGCGGATGCGCAACTGATCTTCACGCACGACAGCCCGTCGTTCTTCCCGTCGCTGGTGGCCGCGCACGCGATGGCCGAAGCGCTGGTCGCGCAGTTGCTCGCGCTCGAAGGCAGCGATGCGATCGCCGCGCTCGAGCGTACGGAAGCGGAGCTGCACGCGAAGGGCGCTTACGTCGTTTGACGCGGTACGTGCGGCGTCAAGCCTTCCTCATTCACGATTCAAGCGGATTCAACCGATGACCCTCACATACGAGGTGACCGACGCGGGCGACGCGGACGTTCGCAAACAGATCGTCGCGCTGCTCATCCGGTTCAACGAAAGCCAGGCGGGCCCGAACGACTTTCGTTCGCTGGCCGTGGTCGTGACCGATGGCGAGGGCGCGGTGGTCGGCGGCTTGTGGGGCAGCACGGCGTATGGCTGGCTGCATGTCGACCTGCTCGTGGTGCCCGAGGCCGCGCGCGGCCAGGGCGCGGGCACGCGCATCATGGATCTGGCCGAAGCGGAAGCCGTCGCGCGCGGATGCCACGGCGCATGGCTCGACACGTTCGACTTCCAGGCGCGGCCGTTCTACGAGAAACGCGGCTATGTCCGTTTCGGCGAGTTGCCGGACTATCCGGTCGGGCACACGCGCATTTTCCTGACGAAGAAGCTCGCGGGCTGAGCGTCGGCGCCGCATGGCGCGGCACGGTTGACGAGGTCGCCGGCCGTCACCTAGGATACCGGGCAGCGATGCAGGTCGCTTCCGGGTCCGCGGAAAGGGTTAAACCCACCTGTCGTAGTAAATCCAGTCTTCCTCCTGTCCTTTGTGCTGGCGGTATTGCGGACCTTCGGCCACCCATGCACGAGGATTCGCATGAAAAAGCTGCCTCCCAGGGCCCATCCCGATCATCTGAAAAAGCAGGCCAAGGCATTGTTGCGCCTGTACCGGCGGGGTGACGCCGATGCCGTCGCGCGTTTTGTCCGGTTTCTCCCTGCTGCCGCGAACCGCGCGCACGACGAAGCACTTGCGCTCGGGCTCCGGCTGCACGACGCGCAGTCCTGCATTGCGCGCGAGTACGGTTTTGCATCGTGGGCCGATCTCGGTGCGTTCGTCGAAACGCAGGCGCTTGGCGGGCAACAGCGCTCGCAGCTGATCCGGCGCTGGCTCGACCTGGCGTACGGCGGCGGCGTGACCGGCGGCTACGATGCGCCCCGGCCGCGCGTCGCCGCGCAACTGCTGCTCGACCATCCCGATCTCGTTGCGGGCGATCCGGCAGTCGCATGCGCGGCCGGCGACCTCGACGCCGTGAAGGCGGCGCTGGCCGCCGATCCCGGCTGGATCGCGCGCGCCGGCGGCGTGCTGAAGCTGCCGCCGCTGGTCGCCGTCACGCATTCGCGGCTCGGGCAGATTCCCGGGTTTGCTGTCAGGCTGCGCGCCTGCGCGCGTCATCTGCTCGATGCCGGCGCCGATCCGAACCAGCGGATCGGCAACCGCTTGCCGCCGGCCTCGCTCGCCGCGCCCGACGAAGCGGGGCCGTTGTCGGCGCTGTACGGTGCGGCGGGCGTCAATCGCGATCCGGTTCTCACGGCCATGCTGCTGGAAGCCGGCGCCGACCCGAACGACGGCGAATCGCTGTATCACTCGGTGGAAAATCCGGCCTGTACGCGCCTGCTGCTCGAACACGGCGCGCGGGTGGGCGGGACGAATGCGTTGCGGCGCGCGTTCGACATGCGCGACGCGGATGCGCTCGAACTGCTGCTCGCGCATGGCGGCGACCCGAACGAGCCGCCCGGCGCCGGGCTGGCGCAGACCTGGGGCGCGCCGTTGTTGCGGGCGATCGGCGTACGTTGCTCGGCGCGCCATGTCGCCGCACTGCTGGCGGCCGGCGCCGATCCCGGCGCGCGGACCCCGACAGGCGTCAGTGCGTACCGGCTGGCGATGCAGACCGGGCTGTCCGACGTCGCGGCGCTGTTGCGTGCGGCCGGCGCGGAAGAGACGCTCGACGCGGAGGACGG
>NZ_JAAGPP010000188.1:0-14602 GCF_017104975.1 Burkholderia sp. Ac-20344 | reverse complement strand
ACCAGCGCGCGCGTGCCGGGCAGCCGCGTGCCGGCCGGCATCGCGCCGCCGGGAATCGCCTCGCGTACGCGGCGCAGCAAATTGCGCTGCAGCGACGGTGCGCCCGGCGTGCGCGCCAGCGGCGCGTCGAGCGGCAGCAACGGTGCGTCGCCGGAAGGAAGGACAGTCGTCATCGGAACATCGCAGCGTGGAAGTGTCGGAACGTGGCGGACGGCCAGTTGCGGACGGCCGGTTGCGGACGGCCGGTTGCGGACAACCAGCAGCACACGGCTCGTGGCACCATAAATTTGCCGATCCCTGGCGCTTCTCATGGTACCTCGCCAAGACTACGATCGTCTGCATGCCGGCATGTCGCCGGCCGCCAACCGAAGCGAGATCGCCCTTGTCCACGCTCACCAACGCTTTCCAGCAACCCATCGGCCACCCCGTTCCCGACTGGTCCGCGCGCCCGCGCCCGGCCCGCATCGTGCTCGAAGGCCGCTACTGCCGGCTCGAGCCGCTCGACGCCGAGCGCCACGCGGCCGACCTGTACGCCGCCTACGCACAGGCACCGGACGGTAGCGACTGGACCTATCTCGTGCACGGCCCGTACGCCGACGAATCGAGCTACCGCGACTACGCGCGTACCGCACAGGCGAGCCCGGATCCGCTGCACTACACGGTGATCGACCGCGCCACGGGCCGCGCGGTCGGCACGCTCGCGCTGATGCGCATCGATCCGGCCAACGGCGTGATCGAGGTCGGCTCCGTCACGTTCTCGCCGCTGCTCAAGCGCACGCCCGTCTCGACCGAAGCGCAGTTCCTGCTGATGAAGTACGCGTTCGACACGCTCGGCTACCGGCGCTACGAATGGAAGTGCGACGACCTGAACGCGCCGTCGCGCAAGGCCGCCGCACGGCTCGGCTTCCGCTACGAAGGCACGTTCCGGCAAGCGATCATCTACCGCGGCCGCAATCGCGATACCGCGTGGTTCTCGATCATCGACGGCGAATGGCCGGAGATTCGCGCCGCGTTCGACGCATGGCTCGCACCGGAGAACTTCGACCCGCAGGGCGAGCAGCGCCAGTCGCTCACCGCGATCCGTCACGCGCAGGCGCGCGAGCGCGATGCGGCCAGCCGCGCGCACGACGCGACGCGCGTGACGGTGCGCCCGCTCGTCGCCGCCGACGAAGCCGCGTGGCGCCCGCTGTGGCAGGGTTATCAGAAGTTCTACGACACCGCGCTGAGCGATGCGGTGTTCGCGACGACGTGGGCGCGCCTGATGGATCCCGCCGAGCCGATGTTCGTGCTCGGCGCATTCGACGCATCGGGCGCGCTGGTCGGGATCGTGCATTCGATCTACCACCGCTCGTGCTGGACCGAAGGGCCGTACTGCTACCTGCAGGACCTGTACACCGCGCCGGACGCACGCGGGCAGGGCGCAGGCGGTGCGCTGATCGAGGCCGTGTACGACCATGCCCGCGAAGCCGGCGCGAGCCGCGTGTACTGGCTCACGCACGAAACCAACACGACCGCGCGCGCGCTGTACGACAAGCTCGCGAACAACGCCGGGTTCATCCAGTACCGGCACGACGTGAAGAAGTAACGCGTCGCCTCGGCCGGCCGGCGTTCAGCCGGGCACGTCGGCCGGCGTGTATGCGTCGTCACCCTCCTCCGTGACGCCACAGGCGACGCCGGTTGCGCCCGGCACCGACGCCGGGCGGATCATCTCGTCGCCATTGGCCGGCACGGGCCGCCGCACGGGCCGGAACACCGGCTCGCCCGGCTCGATCGGCTGCCCCGAGATCGCGCAACGGCCCGGCTGCAACGCGACCCGCAAGCGCCAGCGCTGTTCGCCGTAATGGCACCGGCCGCTCTCGACCCAGCGAATCAGCAACGCATCGTCGCCGGCCTCCAGCACCGTGACGAACAGTTGCGGACGCAACGGCGAGAGGGCCGCTGCGGCGTGCTCGGGAACCGGCACTCGGCCGATCGTCACGAGCGGATGCGCGACGCCGCCACGCGGCGGCATCGCATCGTGTTGGCCCCATGCCGGCGCATCGCACGGCGGGTCTTCTTCGCAAATCAGGCGTTCCATGGTGTTGAGCATGCTTGACGGATTTCCGTGCAGGTTGAACGGCGCCGCGCTCAGCGCCGGCCCATCGGTTCGCGCAGCAGCGACAGGCCGATCGCCGCGCCGGTGACGGCGGCCGCGACCATCAGCCCGATGCCGCCCGACCAGCCGAATGCACCGACGATCGCGCCGATCGCCAGCGGCCCGATCACCTGCCCGAGATAGTTGCCCTGCACGACCCAGCCGATGCTGAGCGGCGCCAGCGACGGCGTCGGCGCGGAGCCCGGCGCGCATGCGAGGATCGTCGCCGGCAGCATCCCCGCGATCGCCGAGAACGCAAAACCCAGCGCGACCGCGAGCGGTGCAGGCGTGGCGGTGCTGAAGAACCCTGCGCCGGCCGCGCCGATCGCGATCGACGTCGCGGCCATCACGAGCCCGGGCCGCGCGCCGCGCGACAGGAGCCAACCGGCTGTCAGGTTGCCGATCACGCACGCGGCGACGATCGCCGCGCTGATCGACCCCGCCGCGCCGACCGCGACGCCGAGGCGCTGCATCAGGAACACCGGCAGGAACGTCATCGCCGCGAAGAACTGCACGTTGTAGGTGGCAAAACCCAGCGCGAGCAACGTGGTCGAGCGCGACGCAAGCACGTCGCGCAGCGCGGGCCCGATGCGCGGCGCGGCAGCCTGCCGCGACGGCACATCGGCGGACGTCGTGAGGGGCACCGCAGCCGCCGCGACGAGCGTCAGCGCCGCGGCCGCGAGCCAGCCGTTGCGCCAGCCGCCGAGCAGCGGCCCGACCACCATCGACAACGCCATGCCGGCCGGCATGAACGTGCTCCACAGCCCGAACGCGAGATTGCGCCGCTCGGGCGGCGTCACGCGATTCAGCACGGCCGGCGCGGCGACCACCACGACCACGAAACCGAGCCCCTCGGCGAAGCGCGTGGCCAGCAGCAGCGCGAAGCTGCCGGCCCATACACCGGCGACACTCGACAGGCCGAGCATGACGAGACCCGCGATCAGCAGCAGCCGGTCGCCCCAGCGCCGCACCAGCAGGCCGGCCGCGATGCCGCCGAACACGCCGACGAACGGAAACACCGACATGATCGCGCTCAGCGAAGCGAGCGAGCCGCCGAACTCATGCTGGAGCGACGGCAACGCGATCGTCGCCTTGCCGACGTGCAACGCCGACACGATGCTCGCCAGCACGACGTTCGCGACGGCGGCCCGGTAGCTGCGCGACGGCAGCGTGGCGGCATCGGCCGCGACAGGCGATTCGGTCATCTCCACCTCCGTCGAAGCGGCCGCGTGCAACGGGATGCGTCACGCGTCCGCGATCGGACTGGCGCACATGATACAAATTGAAGTTAACTTCAAGTAAAGAGGGAATGTGCGCAACGATCCGTTCCGTCGATCGCGACAATGGGCCCGCGTGGCAGCGTTCGGCCGCCTGCTCTAAGCTGTCGGCTTCGCCCCGACGACGTTGCATACGACCGCATGCCGACCGCCTCTCCCGCTCCCGACGCCTCGCTTCCGCTCGACGCCGCCTGGTCGACCTTCCCCCATCGCAAGGCCGCCGTGCGCACCTTCATCGCCGGATACTGCGCCGCACGCGACCGGCGCGCTGCGCCGCTGCACGACAGCCCGGACGGCCACGTCGTGCGGTTCGACGCCGGCATGGGGCGGCCTGTCGAGCACTTCGTGATCGAGGGCGCGCCCGCGTACGGCGACGGCCCGTTCACCGTCGGCGCGTGGATCACGCGCTACGGCGCCGCGCCGCTGCCGGCCGCGCTGCAAGGCCGGACACGCCGGCTGGCGGACGAGCATTTCATGGTCGCCGATATCGGCGTGCTGTCCGGCGACGATGCACTCGCGCAGGCGCTCGCCTGCCACACGCCGGGTGACGTCGCTACGTTCAATGCGGGCGCCCCGTTCCCGGCGTTCCAGCCGAATCCGGACGCATTCCTGTTCGCGCACCGGCTGGACGGGCAGATCGCCGCCGCCGCGCGCTACGGCTTTGCGTCGGCGCGCGATATCGTCGTCGACCGGGTCGGGACGGCAGACGCGTACCGCCGCCGCGGCCTCGCGATGCAACTGCTCGCCGCGATCGTCGCGCACGCACGCCAACGCGGCGCGCAGCGCGTGTGGCTCGTGTCGACCGGGACCGGCCTGCCGCTGTACCGCGCCGCCGGATTCATGCTGCTGGCACCGGTCACGGTCGACGAAGTCATCGCCTGAACCGCATCGGACCGCACCGGCCATCCCGGCGCGTCTCGCGATTCGTCCCATTACGCTGAGACGAACGTCCCAGCGTCTCATCCGGCGTGCGGCTTCGCTATCGCAGCAAATTCCACGCCACGCCGCCGCGACATCGTTCCCTGTCAATGCACATGACAATGGTGCGCCGCGCCATTTCCATCCTGCCCAATCGCCGCCCGGCGCACCCACTCGAGCTGGCCCCGTTCCTGCATACCGGTCGATCGCGCAATCGCGCGACGGGCGCCCGGCAGCCACGCCTCGCGCCCGAAGACAACCTGATGGAGACAGCAACGTGAGTACACCGGCATCGACCACCGCTCCCAGCATGAAAGCTGCCGTCTGGCACGGCCGCCACGACATCCGCGTCGAACAGGTTCCCGTTCCGGAGCGCCCGCCGGCAGGCTGGGTCACGATCCGCGTGCACTGGTGCGGAATCTGCGGTTCCGACCTGCACGAATACGTCGCAGGCCCCGTCTTCATCCCGGTCGACGCGCCGCATCCGCTGACGGGCCTGAAGGGCCAATGCATCCTCGGCCACGAGTTCAGCGGCGAAATCGCCGAACTCGGCGCGGGCGTGACGGGCTTCGCGGTCGGCGACCGCGTGACGGCCGACGCATGCCAGCATTGCGGCACCTGCTGGTATTGCAAGCATGGGCTGTACAACATCTGCGAGAACCTCGCGTTCACCGGGCTGATGAACAACGGTGCATTCGCCGAATACGTGAACGTGCCGGCCGAGTTGCTGTACAAGCTGCCCGACGATTTCCCGACCGAGGCCGGTGCGCTGATCGAGCCGCTCGCGGTCGGCCTGCATGCGGTAAAGAAAGCCGGCAACATCGTCGGGCAGACCGTCGTCGTGGTCGGCGCGGGCACGATCGGCCTGTGCACGATCATGTGCGCGAAGGCCGCGGGCGCCGGTCGCGTGATCGCGCTGGAAATGTCGGCTGCACGCAAGCAGAAGGCGCTCGAAGTCGGCGCCAGCGTCGTCATCGATCCGAAGACGTCCGATGCGATCGCGGAAGTCAAGGCGCTGACCGGCGGTTACGGCGCCGACGTGTCGTTCGAGTGCATCGGGCACACGACCACCGCGAAGCTCGCGATCGACGTGATCCGCAAGGCCGGCAAGTCGGTGATGGTCGGCATCTTCGAGGAGCCGGCGCCGTTCAACTTCTTCGACATCGTGTCGACCGAGAAGGAAGTGATCGGCTCGCTCGCGTACAACGGCGAATTCGCGGACGTGATCCGCTTCATCGCGGACGGCCGCATCGACGTGCAGCCGCTCATCACCGGGCGCATCGCGCTCGGCGACATCGTCTCGCACGGCTTCGAGGAACTGGTCAACCACAAGGACCGGAACGTGAAGATCATCGTTCAGCCCGCCCTCGCCTGACCGCTCGCGCGGCCGCGGCAGCGATTCGCGCCGCGGCACGCGTGCCCCCTGAAACGTCGCCCGTCCACGGGCGACGTGCCTGCCGCCCCCCCTCCAGCGCGCCCCCTTCGCTGCTGCCGTCTTCCGATGCCGACCTGATGCCGGCCTGATGCCGCGTACCTCGGCAGACACGACGATCAAAAAATTCGCAATCCAAACCATCCGCCGTAACGCACCACGATTTCAATACACGATCAGGGTTTCTCCGGATCAAGCGTGATTCGTCCTGTGTCGACAGGACATTGACGCAAGGTGATCCTGTGCCAGACGCGATCCGGCCTCCCTGCCGGAATCGTTGCCGCCCCCTTGGAGGCGGCCCTCGCCCCCCACACAACCTTACGGCGTCACGGCGCCGACAGGCCGAGAATACGAGCCCACCCGGGATAGCTTGCAAACATGGTGTGTCATGAATCGTTCCTTCTCGTTTAGCCGGGAACACGCGTACAACGTTCGATCGCTGACGATCCAGCAGAAGACGCATATCGGCTTCGCACTCGTCACGACGCTGCTGGCCTTGCTGTGCGGCACGATCATCTGGGGGAGTTTCCGGCAATACCGGCAAGAGAATGCCGATCTGCAGAGCTTCGAATTCGTCCGCGGCGCGATGAGCGCCGCCAACGTGATCTCGGCCGAACGCGGCCCGACGAACGACCTGCTGGTCCGCCGGCACGACGACGGCGCCACCGAGGTCCGCAACCTGCTCGCCGCGCGCACACGTTCCGATCACGCGCTCGAACGCTTTCGCGCCAGCATCGCGCAGGCGACCGTGCTCGACGATCGCGAACGCAGCACCCTGCTGCATGCACTCGACTCGGTCCGGATCACGCTCGCCGATGCGCGTGCCGAAGTCGATACGCTCGACGCGCGGCCGCTCGCGTCACGCACCGTTCACGATATCCAGCACGCGCAGGCACGCCTGTTCCGGATCGTCGACACGCTGTCGCTGCTGATCGACGGCGCGATGACCGACACCGCGATGCGCGACCCGCGCACGTCGGGTGCGATCCTGCTGGCGCGGCTCCTCGGCGATCTCCGCGAATACGCGGGCCGCACGGGCTCGCTGCTCGTCGCGCCGATGTTCGCGCGGCAGGCGCTCGACCGCACGCAGCTCGAGGACATCATGCGGATGCGCGGCCGCATCGAGCAATTGCGCGCGCTGATCGACGGCACGATCGGCGCGCAGCTTGACGACCCCGACGTGGCACGCGAATACGCGCAGCTCAATGCGGCCTTCGACGCGCACATCCTGCCGCTCGTCGACGTGACCGTCGCCGGCGGCCGGAACGGCGCCTATGCGATGAGCGCGGCCGACTTTTCCCGCGCGATCGTGCCGCATTTCCGGCCGAGCGAACGGCTGCGCGACCGCGTGATCGACCTTGCCCGGCACCGCGCGACCGGCGGCCGGAACACGGCCCGGATCAAGGTCGGGCTGTCGGCGTTCGCCACGACACTGTGCATCGCGATCCTGGTCTCGCTCGCGCGCGGCACGCAGCGGCTGCTGTCGAAGCCGCTCGATGCGCTCGGCCGCCGGATCGTCGCGCTCAGCGACGGCGATACGTCGCACGTTGCGATACCGCGCGGCATCGGGCCCGAGATCGTGCGGATCCATGACGCACTGGAAACCTTGCGCAACGCGACCGTCCGCCGCGACATGCTCGAGCGCCAGCGCAACGACATGCTGACGCTGTTCTCGCACGACATGCGCGCGCCGCTGACATCGCTGATCATCCTGATCGACACACAGGCACGGTGGGCGGGCGATGCGCAGATGAAGCAGCAGTTCGCGAGAATCGGCAAGCTCGCGCGACACACGCTGGCGATGGCCGACGGTTTCGCGCAGCTCTCGCGTGCGGAGGCCAGCGAGTACGAACGCGTGCCGGTCAACCTCGCCGACCTGATGAACGAGGCGCGCGACGCGGTGTGGCCGCTCGCGCACCGGAAATCCATGTCGGTCGACGACGTGCCGCGGCGCGACGACACGATCGTCCAGGGTGACCCGGCACTGCTGTCGCGCGCGCTGATCAACCTGCTGGACAACGCCATCAAGTACAGCGCGCCGCTGACGAGCGTCGAATGCAAGGTCGAGCCGGGCGCCGATGGCAAGACCGTGCGCTGCACGATCCGCGACAGCGGGTGCGGGATCGGCAGCGCGGACCAGACGCGGCTGTTCGAGCGCTACCGGCGCTTCCGCACCGCCGGCCAGCCGGAAACCAGCGGCGTCGGGCTCGGCATGGCGTTCGTCAAGGCAGTCGTCGAGCGGCACGAAGGCCACATCCACGTGCACAGCGTCGTGCTGCAGGGCACCACGGTCACGATCACGCTGCCGGCCGCGGCGACGCCGTGACGCCGGCACCGGCGGCAAGCGGCCGACGCGGCACCGCAGCCCCGCCCGATTCTTCGATATACTGGACCGAACCCTTTTCGGGGCAACCGGGGGTCACCACGCCCTTTGCGCGTTCGCCCCAACCTGCGTGGGATTGCGCACCGTGAAACCGCGAGCCGGACTGATTCTCGAACTCTTCGTCAACCTCGTGCTGCCCTGGGTTGCCTACCGGGCCGCGCAGCCGTATTTCGGCGAAACCGGCGCACTGTATGCGTCCGCGATTCCGCCGATCATCTGGTCGATCGTCGAATTCATCCGCTCGCGCCGCGTCGACGCGGTGGCGGCCGTCGTGCTGCTCGGCATCGCGCTGTCGATCCTCGGGATGGCGCTCGGCGGCAGCCCGCGCACGCTGCTGATGCGCGAATCGCTCGCGTCGGGCACGATCGGCATCGTGTTCCTGCTGTCGCTGTTCCGCGAACGCCCGCTGATCTTCTATCTCGCCCGCGCCACCGTGGCCCGCGAGATGGATGGCGGCGCCGCGCATTTCGAAGCAGTCTGGGACGCGCAGCCGGGGCTGCGGCAGATGCTCCGGCGGATGACC
The DNA here is from genome assembly GCF_017104975.1 of Burkholderia sp. Ac-20344. NCBI lineage: Bacteria > Pseudomonadati > Pseudomonadota > Betaproteobacteria > Burkholderiales > Burkholderiaceae > Burkholderia > Burkholderia sp. Ac-20344. The sequence goes on along the minus strand of NZ_JAAGPP010000188.1, from coordinate 5,935 downwards.
TTCGTCTGGGGCGCGGTCATGACGCTGGAAATGCTGCTGCGCTGCTGGATGGTCGTAACCTGGCCGGTCGAACGCGTGCTGGTCGTGTCGCCGATCATGGGCTACGCCGTGTTCGGCTGCCTGCTGCTATGGACATTCTGGTACCGGCGGCGGATGCGCGAGCGCAATAGCGTCCACATCCCGGGTCGCGACGGCGTCACCGAAACCGCCGGCCGCTGACGGCGCCCGGCCGGCATGGCGGGACGGCTGCGGTATGATGCGCGGCGTCTCGTCCGACCCATGCTGCTCCCGTCATGTCCCTTTCGCTCCTTCCGTCCGCCACGATCTGGCTCGCCCTGTTCGCGGCCGCCGCGTTCGCGTGGCATCGCCCGCAGCACGGCCTGAGCGTCGGCCTCGCCGCGCTCGGCTATGCGTGCGCGCTGGCGTTCGGCAAGCTCGCGCCGCTCACGCTGGCGCCACTCGCGCTGCTGGCCGCGGCCGCCTGGGGCGTGATGCCCGAGCGCCCGCTCGCGGTGCGCATCGCCGCGCACGTCGTCTTTGCCGCGCTCGCGATCGCGCTCAGCCTGCACCTGATTCCCGGCTTCCACAATCCGCGCGTCATCGGCCCGACGCGCTTCACGCCGGATGCCGTGCCATTCACGATGTACCTGAATCTGGACAAGCCGCTCGTCGGCCTGTGGCTGGTGTGGGTGCTGCCGTGGGTTGCGCCGGACGTCCCGCTGGCACGCGCGCTGCGCACGGGTGCCGTGGCGGCCGTGGCAACGGCCGCCGCGTGCCTGGCCGGCGCGCTCGCGTTCGGGATGGTCGGCTGGGCACCCAAGTGGCCACCGTCAGGCTGGCTGTGGTTCGTGAACAACCTGCTGCTCGTGACGCTCGCCGAGGAAGCGCTGTTCCGCGGCTACGTGCAGGGCGGGTTGACGCGCGCGCTCCGTGCGTTCGCATGGGGGCCGTGGGCCGCGCTTGCGATCGGCGCGGTGCTGTTCGGCGCCGCGCATGCGGCCGGTGGCTGGCAATGGATCGTGCTCGGCACGGTAGCCGGCGTCGGCTATGGCCTCGCATGGCGGCGCGGCGGACTGCTCGCGTCCGCGCTCGCGCATGCGGGGCTCAACGTCGTCCACTTCGGCCTGTTCACCTACCCGATGCTCGCCGCCGCACACTGAACGCGGCGCGCGGCACCGCTGCCGCTCAGTTGAACCCAGCGACCGCGTGCGGCACGTACGGGCGTTCGAGCGCGGCGATCTCGTCGTCGGTCAGTTTCAGTTCGAGCGCGGCCAGTGCGTCGTCCAGCTGCTGCGGCTTCGAAATGCCGACGATCGGCGCGGTGACGCCGCGCTTCTGCGCGACCCAGGCGAGCGCGACCTGCGCACGCGGCACGCCGCGTGCAGCCGCGATTGCCGCGACGGCATCGACGACCGCCTTGTCCGACTCCGCCGTCGCGTCGTAAAGGCGCTGGCCGACCTCGTCGCTCTGCTGCCGCCCGGTCGACTCGTCCCAGTTGCGCGTCAGGCGGCCGCGCGCGAGCGGGCTCCACGGAATCACCGCGATCCCTTCGTCTTCGCACAGCGGCAGCATTTCCCGCTCTTCCTCCCGATACAGCAGGTTCAGGTGGTTCTGCATGCTGACGAAGCGGGTCCAGCCGTGCTGCTTCGACGTGTGCAGCGCCTTCGCGAACTGCCACGCGAACATCGACGACGCGCCGATGTAGCGCGCCTTGCCGGCCTTCACGACGTCGTGCAGCGCCTCGAGCGTCTCCTCGAGCGGCGTGCCGTCGTCCCAGCGGTGAATCTGGTAGAGATCGACGTAGTCGGTGCCGAGCCGCTTCAGGCTCTGGTCGATGTCGGTCATGATCGCCTTGCGCGACAACCCCGCGCCGTTCGGGCCCGGCCGCATCCGGTAGAACACCTTGGTCGCGATCACGATCTCGTCGCGTTTCGCGAAATCGCGCAGCGCGCGGCCGACGATCTCCTCCGACGTGCCGTCCGAATACATGTTCGCGGTATCGAAGAAGTTGATGCCGGCTTCGACCGCCCGCTGGATGATCGGCCGGCTCTCCGCTTCCGGCAGCGTCCACGGATGCGTGCCGCGCGACGGTTCGCCGAACGTCATGCAACCCAGCACCAGCCTGGACACTTCCAGCCCTGTCGATCCGAATTTCACGTATTCCATTGCACGCCTCGCCATTGAAGTTGAGCTGACGGGCGGATGCGCGCCGCGCATCCGCCGGACCGTCGCATGGTATCCCGGGCGGCAAAAACGCGTGCGGCGTCGCCGCATCGTACGAAGGGCGTGCTCGTCAGCGCGAGGGGTCGTGCGGAGCGCCGGCTGCGCAGCGGCGCCGGCCGCTTACTTGGCCTGGTCGGCGATCGGCTGCAGGAACGCGGAAAAGCCGGTCAGCATGATCTGCACGCCGATGCACAGCAGCAGGAACGCCGACACGCGCTTCGCGACCTTGGTGCCTTCGCTGCCGAGGTAGCGCGACAGCAGCGCGGAGCGGCTGTAGACCTGCCAGATCACGACTGCGACCAGCGCGGAGACGGCGATCGACACGATGCTCGACAGCGCGAACTCCGACAGCTTGTGCGTGCGGTTCGCATTCAGCGCGATCGCGGTCGCGATCGAGCCGGGGCCGACCGTCAGCGGCATGGTCAGCGGGAAGAACGCGCGCGTCATGATCGCGTTCGCGTCGATCGGCTTGACCGGCGTGTCGCCGCCGCCCGGCCCGTCGGGTTCGTTCAGCATCTGCCAGCCGGCCACGGCAACCGCGAAGCCGCCGCCGATCCGCAGCGCTTCCATCGAGATCCCGAAGAAATGCAGCACCGGCGTGCCGGCGAAGAACGCAACCATCAGCACCACGAACGCGTTGAACGCGACCTTCCTCGCGAGCAGATCGCGTTCTTGCTCGGTGAGCGCCTCGGTCCGTTCGAGAAACAGGAACGCGATGCCGATCGGGTTGATGATGCCGATCAGGCCGGTGAAGCCGAACAGGATCTCGGAGATAAGGCGGTTGACGATCATCGGATGAAGAATCGGTCGGGGCTGGGCCGGCAGCGCGCCGGAGGTCACGCATTGTAGAGCAAGCGCACGCGCCCGAGCCGCAAAATTCGGCCGGGCCCGCCGCGCCGTCGATCGTCGCCGCTTCCCCTTGATTTCCCCTTGATTTCCCCTTGATTTCCCCTTGGTTTCCCCTTGGTTTCCCCTTACTCGCCGCCTGCCTCCCATGCCGGCGGCCGCTTCGCGAAAAACGCCGCGAAGCCCTCCTTCGCTTCCGGCGTCGCCCGCACGCGGGAGATCGTCTGTGCGGTGAACGCCGCGCGCTCGTCCGACGGCGGATACTCGCCGATCGCGTCGAAGAAGCGCTTGATCTCCATCAGCGCGTTCGGGCCGTTGCGGCCGAGTTCGGCGAGCGTCTTGTCGAGTGCTTCGTCGAGCGAATCGAGCGGTACGGCCTGATGAATCAGGCCGATCGCGACCGCTTCGCCGGCGGCGAGCTGGGTCGCCGTCAGCGCGAGCCGGCGCGCCTGGCGCTGGCCGACCGCCTCGACCAGATACGGGCCGATCACGGCCGGCAGGATCCCGAAGCGCGCCTCGCTGACCGAGAAGCGCGCGTGATCGCTCGCGATCACGATGTCGCACGCCGCGCACAGGCCGACGCCGCCGCCGAACGCGTGGCCCTGCACGCGCGCCACCGTCGGCTTCGGGCATTGCCGGATCGCGCGCATCATCGCCGCGAACCGCTCCGCATCGCGCAGGTTCGCGGCCGCGTCGTTCGCGCTCGCGCGCTGCATCCACTGCAGGTCGGCGCCCGCGCAGAACGCGCGGCCGTCCGAACGCAGCACGATCGCGCGCACGTCGTCGCGCCGGCCGAGCGTGGTGAACGCGTCGGTCAGTTCGGCGATCATCGTCTCGTCGAATGCGTTGAGCACGTCGCCGCGCTGCAGCGCGACGGTTGCGATGGCGCGCGTATCGACCGTGACGGCCAGGGTCTTCAATCCATCCATCGAACAGGTTTCCTCGGGTAGAACGGCAAATATCGGAATTACGCGGCCTGGCGGCGATCGATCACGCGCCGGGCCTTGCCGGTCGCGGTCGCGGGAATGCCGCCAGCGGCCAGCACCGTCACGCCGGACGACACGCCGACCATCGTCTTGATCCGGTGCTGCAGTTCGCGTGCGAGCGCCGCGCGATCGCTGTCGGTGACGGACGCGGCCACCTCCGAGCGCAGTTCGACCGCGAGGTCGAGCCGGTCCATGTGACCGTCGCGCGACAGCGTGATCTGGAACTGGCCCGACAGCTGCGGCAGCGCGACGACGATCTCCTCGATCTGGCTCGGGAACACGTTCACGCCGCGCACGATCAGCATGTCGTCGGAGCGGCCGGTGATCTTCGCGAGACGGCGCATCGCACGGGCGGTCGGCGGCAGCAGCGCGGTGAGGTCGCGCGTGCGGTAGCGGATCACCGGCATCGCTTCCTTCGTCAGCGACGTGAACACGAGCTCGCCCTGGCTGCCGTCGGGCAGCACTTCGCCCGTGACGGGATCGATGATCTCCGGATAGAAATGGTCTTCCCAGATCACCGGGCCGTCCTTCGTCTCGACGCATTCGCACGCGACGCCCGGGCCCATCACTTCCGAGAGCCCGTAGATGTCCAGCGCGTCGATGCCCACGCGCGTCTCGACTTCCTCACGCAGCGCCTGCGTCCACGGCTCGGCGCCGAAGATGCCGATCTTCAGCGACGACTCGGCCGGATCCATCCCCTGCCGCACCATCTCGTCGATCAGGTTCAGCATGTACGACGGCGTGACGAGAATGATCTTCGGCTCGAAATCGCGGATCAGTTGCACCTGCTTCTCGGTCTGCCCGCCCGACATCGGCACGACCATGCAGCCGAGCCGTTCCGCGCCGTAGTGAATCCCGAGGCCGCCCGTGAAGAGCCCGTAGCCGAACGCGTTGTGCAGCGTGTCGCCCGGGCGGCCGCCGGCCGCGCGGATCGAGCGCGCGGTCACGTTTGCCCAGGTATCGATGTCGCGTGCGGTGTAGCCGACCACCGTCGGCTTGCCCGTCGTGCCGCTCGACGCGTGCACCCGCACGACCTGCTCGCGCGGCACCGCAAACAGCCCGAACGGATAGTTGTCGCGCAGATCGTTCTTGGTCGAGAACGGGAATTTCGCGAGATCGGCGAGCGACTTCAGGTCGTCCGGATGCACGCCGGCCGCATCGAACGTGCGGCGATAGTGCGGAACGTTGTCGTATGCGTGGCGCAGCGACCACTTGAGGCGCTCGAGTTGCAGCGCCTGCAGTTCGTCGCGACTGGCGGTCTCGATCGGCTCGAGGGCGGCGGCGGGATGCGTCGGGTGAGTCATCGGGGTGCTCCTCCAATGGAGTGATGTCGTTATCGTGTTCGGGGTAACGGGGCCGGCGGCTACGACCGGAACGTGCGGCCGGCCGCATGCAGTGCGGCGATGCGCGGCGACACGCGATAGCGGTCCTCGCCGTAGCTCGCCGCCAGGTTCGACAGCACGCGGTGCACGCGGCCGATGCCGATCGCATCGGCCCACGCGAGCGGGCCGCACGGGTAGTTCACGCCCTTTTCCATCGCGAGATCGAGATCGGCGGGCGAGCACACGCCCTGGTTGACCGTGTCGGCCGCCTCGTTCGCGAGCATCGCGACGGTGCGCATCGCGACCATGCCCGGCACGTCCGCGACGCCGACGACGCGAAAACCCGCCTGCTGGAACAGGCCGACCGCATCCGCATAGGCCGCATCGCTGCACTGAAGGGCACGCGTCAGCGCGACGAGCCCGGCCTGCGCGTAATCGCGCGCCAGGTCGACCAGCACGAGATCGGCTACGCCGGTTTGCGCGGCGCGCGCGGTCGCGGTGCGGCCGTCGGTCAACGCGATCGACGCGCGGCCGGCCGTCGCGAGCAGGTCGTCGGCC
>NZ_JAAGPP010000187.1:0-14661 GCF_017104975.1 Burkholderia sp. Ac-20344 | reverse complement strand
GCGTGCCCGACGCGCGCGGCGCGGTCGCGTCGCTGCCGTCCGGCAGCCGCGGCGCGCGGCCGAGCACGTCGGCGATCTGCTGCGGCGTCACGTGGCCCGGGCGCAGCAGCGCCGGGAAACCGCGCGACAGGTCGAGAATCGTCGATTCGATCCCGACTTCCGATGCGCCGCCGTCGAGCACGTGCACGGTGTCGCCGAATTCGTCGCGCACGTGCTGCGCGGTGGTCGGGCTCACATGGCCGAACCGGTTCGCGGACGGCGCGGCCACGCCGCCATGCCCGCCGCGCCGCGCGCTGAACGCGGCCAGCAGCGCCTGAGCGACCGGATGCGACGGGCAGCGCAGCCCGACCGAATCCTGCCCGCCGCTCACGGCATCCGGAATGCGCGCATGGCGCTTCAGGATCAGCGTCAGCGGGCCCGGCCAGAAGGCATCGATCAGCGCCTGCGCGTCGGCCGGCAGCTCGTCGGCCCAGTAGCCGGGGTCTCCGCCCGGCGGCAGGTGCACGATCACCGGATGATTCGCCGGCCGCCCTTTCGCCGCGTAGATGCGCGCGACGGCCTCGGGATTCGCCGCATCGCCGCCGAGCCCGTAGACGGTTTCGGTCGGAAACGCGACGAGCTGCCCCGCGTCGAGCAGCGCGGCGGCCGCGTCGATCTGCGCGGCCGTCACGGAGTTCGGGAGATCGATGGACATCGGCTGGCGCCTCAGTCGAGCGGCACGCGCAGCAGCTGCGCGCACGCGGTGGCCGCGGCAACGGCTTCGTCGCGCGTTTCGGCCGTGAAGTTCACGTGGCCCATCTTGCGGCCGACACGCGCATCTTCCTTGCCGTACAGGTGCAGGTGCGCGGCCGGCATCGCCGCGACCGTGTCCCACGGCGGCGTGACGGCGTCGCCGGCCGCACCGTTCGGGAACCACACGTCGCCGAGGATGTTCAGCATCGCGGCCGGCGAATGCTGGCGCGGGTTGCCGAGCGGCATGCGCGTCATCGCGCGCACCTGCTGCTCGAACTGGCTCGTTGCGCACGCATCGACCGTGTAGTGGCCGGAGTTGTGCGGGCGCGGCGCCATCTCGTTCGCGACGAACGAACCGTCTTCCAGCACGAAGAATTCGACGCACAGCACGCCGACGTAGCCGAGCGTATCGGCGATCCGCACGGCTGCCTGCTGCGCCTCTGCGACGCGTGCGGCATCGGCGGCCGGCGCCGGCACGACCGTCAGCGCGAGGATGCCGTTGTGATGCACGTTCTGCGCGAGCGGGAACGCGGCCGAACGGCCGTCCGCGCCGCGCGCGATCAGCGCCGATACTTCGTATTTCAGCGGCAGGCGCTTCTCGAGCACGCACGCCACGCCGCCAAGCGCCGCATGCGCATCGCGCACTTCCTGCGCGCTGCTCACACGCACCTGGCCCTTGCCGTCGTAGCCGAGACGCGCCGTCTTCAGGATGCCCGGCAGCACCGCGTCGAGCGCGGCATCGTCGAGCGCGGCGAGTGCCGACGCCGATTCGAGCACGACGTGCGGCGCGACGGGCACGCCCGACGCCTCGATGAAGCGCTTCTCCGCGATCCGGTCCTGCGCGACCGCGACGCAGCGGCCGGCCGGCGCGACGAACGTCGTGCGCGCGAGGAAATCGAGGCTCGCGGCCGGCACGTTCTCGAACTCCGTCGACACCGCATCGCACAGGTCGGCCAGTTCGGCGAGCGCGGCTTCGTCGTCGTAGGCCGCGCGCAGGTGGCGGTCGGCGACCGCGCCGGCGGGGCTCGTCGGATCGGGATCGAGCACGGCGACGCGATAGCCCATCGACTGGGCGGCAAAGCAGAACATGCGGCCGAGCTGGCCACCGCCGACCATGCCCAGCCACGCGCCGGGCAGGATCGGGGAAACGGAATCAGGAGTTGCGGTCATGTCAGTGGTCGGTCGCGGCGGGCGCTGCCCGCCGCAGTGGGGAGGGTCAGGCAGCCGCGATGCGCGGCCGCCGGTGCGCCGTCATTCCAGCGGCGGCAGCACCATCGCGTGCGCGGCTTCGTTCTGGCGCACGCGGAACGCGGCGAGCCGGTTCGCATAGTCGACCGAGTTGCCGGACAGGATCGACACCGCGAACAGCGCGGCATTCGCGGCGCCGGCCTCGCCGATCGCGAACGTCGCGACCGGCACGCCCTTCGGCATCTGCACGATCGAGTGCAGCGAATCGACACCCTTCAGGTACTTGCTCGCGACCGGTACGCCGAGCACCGGCACCGTGGTTTTCGCGGCCAGCATGCCGGGCAGGTGCGCGGCGCCGCCGGCGCCCGCGATGATCGCGCGCAGCCCGCGCTCGCGCGCCTTCTCCGCATAGTCGAACATCTCGTCGGGCATCCGGTGCGCGGACACGACCTTGGCTTCGTACGGCACGCCGAATTCCTGCAGGATGGCGACCGCGTGCTTCATCACGTCCCAGTCGGAACTCGAACCCATCAGCACGCCGACGAGCGGTGCGCTGTGCGTGTGGGCAGTCTGGATTTCATTCATTTGTTCAGTTCCTGTCGACCAGAGTTAGTGCTTCAGCACTTACTCTGGTCCCATGCAAAGCCCGCTCAGGCAAGCGCCTGGCCCGTGATGCGCTCGAGCGCTTCCTGGTACTTCGCGGCCGTCTTCTCGACGACGTCGGCCGGCAGCGCCGGCGCCGGTGCCGTCTTGCCCCACGGCTGCGCCTCGAGCCAGTCGCGCACGAACTGCTTGTCGAACGACGGCGGGTTCGTGCCGACTTCGTACTGGTCGGCCGGCCAGAAGCGCGACGAATCGGCCGTCAGCACTTCGTCCATCAGGTACAGCTTGCCGTGGTTGTCGAGGCCGAATTCGAACTTCGTGTCGGCGATGATGATGCCGCGCGTCGCCGCGTAGTCGGCCGCTTCCTTGTACAGCTTGATCGAGATGTCGCGGATCGTCGCGGCCAGCTCGGTGCCGATGCGGCGCTCGGTTTCCTCGAACGTGATGTTCTCGTCGTGCTCGCCCATCTCGGCCTTCGCGGCCGGCGTGAAGATCGGCTCGGGCAGCTTCTGCGCGTTCTGCAGGCCTTCCGGCAACTGCACGCCGCACACGGCGCCCGACGCCTGATATTCCTTCCAGCCGCTGCCGGCCAGGTAGCCGCGCACGACCGCTTCGATCATGATCGGCTCGAGGCGCTTGACGACCACGCCGCGGCCCTTCACCTGCTCGACCTCGTCGGCCGCGACGACGGCTTCCGGCGCGTCGCCCGTCAGGTGGTTCGGCACGATGTGCGCGAGCTTGTCGAACCAGAAGTTCGCCATCTGGTTCAGCACGCGGCCCTTGTTCGGAATCGGCTCGCCCATCACCACGTCGAATGCCGACAGGCGATCGGTCGTGACGATCAGGAGCTTGTCGTTGCCGACCGCGTAGTTGTCGCGGACCTTGCCGCGGCCGAGGAGCGGCAGCGAGCGGAGCGTGGATTCGTAGAGGGTAGACATCGTCTTTTCGCAGATAAGGAGCCAAACAAAAAGGGAAACGCCGTTCCCCGCGGCAGGCGGGAACGGCGGTCTTGCAATACGTCGGCGAACCGGCCGGGCGACGGCGCCCGGGCGGTTGCCGGCCGGCCCTCGTTCGGCCGGACGGAACGGCTGCCCGGGGCCGGATCAGATCCGGCACCCGGGCGGCCAGCCCTAGCCTTGCGGCGGGGCAATCGTACTACAGTCTCAGCGCACGACCTGTGCGAGCGCACCGGACTTGTACTGCTCGGCGATCTTGTCGAGCGACACCGGCTTGATCTTCCCGGCCTGGCCTTCGCAGCCGAACGCGAGGTAGCGGTCGACGCAGACCTGCTTCGCCGCTTCGCGCGCGGGCTTCAGGTAGTCGCGCGGATCGAACTTGCCCGGGTTCTCGAACAGGTAGCGGCGGATCGCACCGGTGATCGCGAGACGCAGGTCGGTGTCGATGTTGATCTTGCGCACGCCGTGCTTGATGCCTTCCTGGATTTCCTCGACCGGCACGCCGTAGGTTTCCTTCATGTCGCCGCCGAACTCGCGGATCTCGGCCAGCAGTTCCTGCGGCACCGACGACGAACCGTGCATCACGAGGTGGGTGTTCGGGATGCGCGCGTGGATTTCCTTGATGCGCTGGATCGACAGGATGTCGCCCGTCGGCTTCTTCGAGAACTTGTACGCGCCGTGCGACGTGCCGATCGCGATCGCGAGCGCATCGCACTGCGTGAGCTTCACGAAGTCGGCGGCCTGCTCCGGATCGGTCAGCAGCTGGTCGCGGGTCATCGTGCCTTCCGCGCCGTGGCCGTCTTCCTTGTCGCCCTTCATCGTCTCGAGCGAGCCGAGCACGCCGAGTTCGGCTTCGACCGTCACGCCGATCGAGTGCGCCATCTCGACGACCTTGCGCGACACGTCGACGTTGTACTCGTACGACGCGACCGTCTTGCCGTCGGCTTCCAGCGAACCGTCCATCATCACGCTGGTGAAGCCGCTGCGGATCGCGCCCATGCAGACTGCCGGCGACTGGCCGTGATCCTGGTGCATCACGACCGGGATGTGCGGATACGACTCGACTGCCGCTTCGATCAGGTGGCGCAGGAACGGCTCGCCCGCATACTTACGCGCGCCGGCCGATGCCTGCATGATCACGGGCGCGCCAACCTGGTCCGCCGCCGCCATGATCGCCTGGACCTGCTCCAGGTTGTTCACGTTGAAGGCCGGCAGGCCATAACCTTGCTCTGCCGCGTGGTCCAGCAATTGACGCATTGATACGAGAGGCATTGTGGAACTCCTTGGAATGAAAACCGGTGCGCCCTGACGCCGGCGCGGCGCTCGCTCCCGGTCGACCCCGGGGTGGCGCGGCGCGGCTGAGCGTCGAATAGCCGCATTTTATCGCGAAGCGCCTCCGATTCCGACCGCCCGGTGACGCCGGCTCGCAATTTGTTACGTTCGCACGGCACAATGCGGGCAAAAAAGAGAAAAAAAGCCGCGTGGGGCTTCGGACCCCACGCGGCTTTCGCGTAAAAAAAACGGTGCCGGATCGATTTTTCAGGCGGTCCGGGCGGCCTGCCCGCAGGCCGGCCCGATGTTCACCCGGCGCTCAGTAGTGCTCGCCGACCCGCACGATCTTCAGCGTGTTGGTGCCGCCCGCCTGCCCCATCGGCTCGCCGACGGTCAGCACGACCATGTCGCCGTGCTGCACATAACCCTGCTTGACGACGATCTCGAGCGCGGCCTGCAGCGCCGAGTCGCGGTCGCTGTTGAATTCGACGTGCAGCGGCGTCACGTTGCGGTACAGCGCCATCGTGCGCTCGCTGCCGACGCGCGGCGTCAGCGCGAAGATCGGCACGTGCGTGTAGTGACGCGACATCCACAGCGCGGTCGCGCCCGATTCGGTCAGCGCGATGATCGCCTTCGCCCCCAGGTGGTACGCGGTGAACAGCGCGCCCATCGCGATCGACTGGTCGATCCGCGTGAACGTGCGGTCGAGGAAATCCTTGTCCAGCTCGACGTGCTCCGACTTTTCCGCCTCGACGCACACGGCCGCCATCGTCTCGATCGTGACGACCGGGTACTTGCCGGCGGCCGTCTCGGCCGACAGCATCACGGCGTCGGTGCCGTCGAGCACCGCGTTCGCGACGTCCGACACTTCCGCGCGGGTCGGCACCGGCGCGTAGATCATCGATTCCATCATCTGCGTCGCGGTGATCACGAGCTTGTTCGACTCGCGCGCCATCCGGATCATCCGCTTCTGCAGCGCCGGCACGGCCGCGTTGCCCACTTCCACCGCGAGGTCGCCGCGCGCGACCATGATGCCGTCGGACGCGTCGAGGATGCTCTGCAGCGCCGGAATCGCCTCGGCACGCTCGATCTTCGCGATCATCTTCGGCTTGATGCCGTACGGCGCGCCCGCGATGTTCGCGAGCTGGCGCGCCATTTCCATGTCGGTCGCGTTCTTCGGGAACGACACCGCCACCAGGTCCGCGCCGAGCGACATCGCGGTGCGGATGTCTTCCATGTCCTTCGCGGTCAGCGCAGGCGCCGACAGGCCGCCGCCCTGGCGGTTGATGCCCTTGTTGTTCGACAGCTCGCCGCCCACCTTGACGATCGTGTGGATCTCGTCGCCGAGCACGCGCTCGACGGTCAGCACGATCAGGCCGTCGTTCAGCAGCAGCAGGTCGCCCGTGCGCAGGTCACGCGGCAGTTCCTTGTAGTCGAGGCCGACGCGCTCGTCGTTGCCGAGTTCGCAACCGGCATCGAGGATGAAGGGCTGCCCCGGCGTCAGCGTGGTCTTGCCGTTCTCGAACTTGCCGACGCGGATCTTCGGGCCCTGAAGGTCGGCCATGATCGCGATCTCGCGGCCGACCTTGCGGGCAGCCTCGCGCACCATCTCGGCGCGCTGGCGGTGATCGTCGGCCGTGCCGTGCGAAAAATTGAGCCGCACGACGTCGAGGCCCGCCTGCATCATCTGCAGCAGAATCTCCGGCGAACTGGAAGCCGGGCCGATCGTGGCGACTATCTTGGTGGCGCGCTGCATGAAACTCCTCATCTGGATCAAGGTGGATGCGCTGGGTGAAACGCTGCGAGAGCCGGAAGCGGCAGGCCCAGCGGCCGCCGTTCCGGAGGGCGTGCCGGTGCTTGCGCCCGGCATCGCTTTGTTCTGAATCTCGTGGTGCTGCTCGGCCGCGTCGCCGGCGGCCGCCGGTGCGCGCGGGGCGGTGTTCGCCCGCGCGGGCGCGCGTTTGCGCTTGCCCGCACCGGCCGGCTGCTCCGCTTTCGCGGAGCGCGCGGCCTTCGTCACCCCTGCGCGCGCCGCCACGCTCAGGCCGCCCGCGTTTCCAGCACTTCCACCGCCGGCAGCTTCTTCCCCTCGAGGAACTCGAGGAAGGCGCCGCCGCCCGTCGAGATGTAGCTGACCTGGTCATGGATGCCGTACTTCGCGATGGCCGCCAGCGTGTCGCCGCCGCCCGCGATCGAGAACGCGGACGATTTGGCGATCGCTTCCGCGAGCGTCTTGGTGCCGTTGCCGAACTGGTCGAACTCGAACACGCCGACCGGGCCGTTCCACACGATCGTGCCGGCCTTCTCGAGCTGGCTCGCGAGCGCCTTGGCCGTATCGGGGCCGATGTCGAGGATCATGTCGTCCGCCTCGATGTCGGCGACCTGCTTCACCGTGGCCACGGCCGTCGGCGAGAATTCCTTCGCGGTGACGACGTCGGTCGGGATCGGCACCGACGCGCCGCGCTCGCGCGCTTCGTCGATGATCGCCTTCGCCTCGTTGACGAGATCGGCTTCCGCGAGCGACTTGCCGATCGACAGGCCGGCCGCGAGCATGAACGTGTTCGCGATGCCGCCGCCGACGATCAGCTGGTCGACCTTGCCGGCCAGCGACTTCAGGATCGTGAGCTTGGTCGACACCTTCGAGCCGGCGACGATCGCCACCAGCGGGCGGGCCGGGTTGCCGAGCGCCTTGCCGAGCGCGTCGAGTTCGGTGGCCAGCAGCGGGCCCGCGCACGCGACCGGCGCGTACTTCGCGATCCCGTGCGTGGTCGCTTCCGCGCGGTGCGCGGTGCCGAACGCGTCGTTCACGTACACGTCGCAGAGCTTCGCCATCTTCTGCGCGAGCTCGTCCGAATTCTTCTTCTCGCCCTTGTTCACGCGGCAGTTCTCGAGCAGCACGACCTGGCCGGGCGCGACGTTCACGCCGTTCTCGACCCAGTTCGAAACGAGCGGCACGTCACGGCCGAGCAGCTCGGCGAGGCGCTTCGCGACCGGCGCGAGCGAATCTTCCGGCTTGAATTCGCCTTCGGTCGGACGGCCGAGGTGCGACGTGACCATCACGGCCGCGCCGGCGTCGAGCGCGGCCTGGATGGCCGGCACGGACGCGCGCACGCGGGTGTCCTCGGTGATGTTGCCCTGGTCGTCCTGCGGGACGTTCAGGTCGGCGCGGATGAATACCCGCTTGCCGGCGAGCTGGCCGGCGGCGATCAGGTCGGTAAGACGCTTGACTTGGCTCATGTTGAACAGATTGAAGTAGTGGATGGGGAAAGGGGGTTCACGCTGGACGTGCGCGGGCTGCCGCGAGAGGGCGCCGGATGCGGCCGTGGCTGGCGGTTCGCATGACGCGCACGGGTAAGAAATCTCGAACGGGCATTCTAGCCGATCCACCCGGCTGACTGACCCGGCAGCGGCGAATTCCGCCTATTTGGGATCGCACGCGGGAACGGAAGCGTTGCCGCAACGCAGCAATGCACCCGCGCAAGCGGCCGGTGCGCAGCGGGCCTGAACGGCGGCCCATCAGAAGATCAGGCGCAGCGCGGTGAACACGAGCATCCCGACGACGATCGTACCGAGCATGCTGCGCCGCCACAAAAACCAGCCGAGGCCGGCGAGCGCCGCGTAGAACGGATGGTTGGACAGCGCGAACGACAGCCCGGCCGGCGTTTCGAGCACGTCGGGCAGCACGACGGCGACCAGTGCCGCCGCCGGCGCGTAGCGCAGCGCGCGCTGCGCGCGTTCGGGCAGCACGGTGCGTTCGCCGCCGATCAGGAACAGCGCGCGCGTGACGGCCGTGACGATCGTCATCCCGATGATGACGATCCAGATTTCCGTCGCGCTCATTCGATTTCCTTTTCGTGCACGGTTTCGGTGCGGATGCGCCGCCAGTCGGCCCGCTCGACGAAGAAATCGGCCGTGCAGCCGGCCGCGAGCGCGGCGAGCACCGCGAGCGGCAGCGCGAGCCGGTACGGCAGGTCGAACGCGATCAGCGACACGATGCCGGCGACCGCGACGGCTGCGAGCGTCGAGCGATTCGCGACCGCCGACACCATGATCGGGATCAGCGCGAGCGTGCCGGCCAGTTCCAGCCCCCAGCTCGCGGGAAAGAAGCTCGCGAGCAGGATGCCGGCGAGCGACGACACCTGCCACGACAGCCAGCTCGCGAGGGCCATCCCCCAGAAATACGCCTCCTTGCCGGGCACGTGCCCGTATGCGAAGCCCTGTTTCTGGAACAGCAGATAGATCACGTCGCCATTGAAATAGCCGATCGCGAGGCGCCGCCACAGCGGCAGGTAGGAAAAATGGGGAGCAAGCCCGGCGCTGAAGATCACGAAGCGCGTGTTGACCATCGCGGCCGTGAGCAGGATGGTCCAGATCGGCAGCTTCGCCGCGAGGAGCGGCAGCACCGCGAGCTGCGACGAGCCCGCGTAGACTAGCAGCGACATCGCGCTCGCCTGCCCGAGGGTCATCACCGACTTGCTCATCGCGATGCCGGTGACGAGCCCCCACGAGAAAATCGCCATCAGCGTCGGGGAATAGTCGCGCGCGCCCTGGATCAGCGCGAAGCGGTCGGTGGCGGACAATCGAGCGAGCATGGGAAGCGGGCCGCAGCGGGCGGTTCGCCGGGACGCCGGCGCCTCCCGCCGGTACGACCCGTCGTTATTGGAATCGGTACCGGGCGATTATAGCGCCGGCCCCGCGCCGACCGACCGGATCGCCTTCAAATGACGCTAAAATGAGCGTCTTTGCGGCTCAACGCTGCATACAACCGCATCCCAGGAGAATCCTATGTCAATGGCCGACCGCGACGGCAAGATCTGGATGGACGGCAAGCTGATCGACTGGCGCGACGCCAAGATCCACGTCCTGACCCATACGCTGCACTACGGCATGGGCGTCTTCGAGGGCGTGCGCGCGTACAAGGCGGCCGACGGCAGCACCGCGATCTTCCGGCTGTACGAGCACACGAAACGTCTGCTGAATTCGGCGAAGATCTTCCAGATGGACGTGCCGTTCGACCGGGAAACGCTGGAAGCCGCGCAGGTCGCAGTCGTGCGCGAGAACAAGCTCGAGTCGTGCTACCTGCGCCCGATCATCTGGGTCGGCTCGGAAAAGCTCGGCGTGTCGGCCAAGGGCAACACGATCCACGTCGCGATCGCCGCGTGGCCGTGGGGCGCGTACCTCGGCGAGGAAGGCCTCGCGAAGGGTATCCGCGTGAAGACGTCGTCGTTCACGCGCCACCACGTGAACGTGTCGATGGTGCGTGCGAAGGCGTCGGGCTGGTACGTGAACTCGATCCTGGCGAACCAGGAAGCGACGGCCGACGGCTACGACGAAGCGCTGCTGCTCGACGTCGACGGCTATGTGTCGGAAGGCTCCGGCGAAAACTTCTTCCTCGTGAACAACGGCAAGCTGTACACGCCCGACCTGTCGTCGTGCCTCGACGGCATCACGCGCGACACGGTCATCACGCTCGCGAAGGACGCCGGCATCGAGGTGATCGAGAAGCGCATCACGCGCGACGAGGTCTACACGGCCGACGAAGCGTTCTTCACCGGCACGGCCGCTGAAGTCACGCCGATCCGCGAGCTCGACAACCGCACGATCGGCAGCGGCGCGCGCGGCCCCGTCACGGAAAAGCTCCAGTCGGCGTTTTTCGATATCGTGTCGGGCAAGAACGCGAAGTACGCGCACTGGCTGACGAAGGTCTGAGCGCGCTGCGCCACCGACTGCCCCACAAAAGAGTGATAAGAGAAAGTCTCATGAGTGAAATCAAGGAAATGCCGCTGGTCGAGCTGACGGCCAAGGATCTTCCCGCGTACTGCCCGAACCCGGCCATGGCGCGCTGGAGCGCCCACCCGCGCGTGTTCATCGACGTCTCGCACGGCGAGGCGCGCTGCCCGTACTGCGGCACGCGCTACAAGCTGCGCGACGGCGAGGTCGTCAAGGGCCACTGAGCCCCGGCGGCCGGGCCTGCAGGCTTGCCGGCCCGGCGACCCGCAAGGCGGCGCAGCCGGATGGCCGGCGCGCCGCCCTTCTCCATTCTGGCAACCCGAACGCGGCGCCTGGGCGCCGTGCTTCATTACGACATCGGAAGTCGACCTGATGCGTCGAGCGCTGGTTATCGCACCGAACTGGATCGGTGACGCATTGATGGCGCAGCCGCTTTTTGCGCTGCTGAAGAAACTCCATCCCCGCATCGCGATCGATGCCGTCGCGCCCTCGTGGGTCGCGCCCGTGCTCGAGCGGATGCCCGAGATCCACGATGTCTACGCGACCGATCTCGCGCACGGCAAGCTGCAGCTGCTGCGCCGCTGGCAGCTCGCGAGCGACCTGCGCGACGTCGGCTACGACGCGGCGTACGTGCTGCCGAATTCGCTGAAATCCGCGGTGATCCCGTGGCTCGCGAACATCCCGCTGCGGATCGGCTACACGGGCGAGCACCGCTACGGGCTGCTGAACGTGCGGCACGCGAACCCGGATAAATCGGGCGAGCGGCCGCCGATGACGACCCACTACGCGGCACTCGCGTACGCGCCGGGCGCGAAGCTGCCCGAGTCGATGAAGACGCTGCCGGCGCCGCGCCTCGACGCCGACCTGAACGAGACGGCGCGCGTGTCCGCACGTTTCAATCTCGATACGCGCAAGCCGCTCGTCGTGTTCTGCCCCGGCGCCGAATACGGCCCGGCCAAGCGCTGGCCGCCCGAACACTTCGCGTCGCTCGCCACCATCGTCCACCAGTCGTTCCCGTATACGCAGATCGTCGCGCTCGGCTCGCAGAAGGATGCTGCGGCCGCACAGGCGATCGCCGACCACGCGCCGAACGTGCGCAACCTGTGCGGGCAGACGTCGCTGTCCGAGGCGTGCGCGCTGATCGCGCGCGCGAACGCGGTCGTCACCAACGATTCGGGGCTGATGCACGTGGCTGCCGCGCTACGCCGGCCGCTCGTCGCGCTGTACGGATCGACCGATCCGCGCCACACCCCTCCGCTGTCGGACCTGGCGAAGGTACAATGGCTTCATCTCGAATGCAGTCCCTGCTTCGAACGCGAGTGCCCGCTCGGCCACCTGAAGTGCCTGCGCGAACTCGGTCCCGAGCAGGTATTCGGCGATTTGCGCGGCATGCTAGTCGGGCAACGTTGACCCTGGCCGGCAGCGTCGCACGACGCGCCGGGCAATCCGATTCACCGGTGTGCGGCGGCTCCATCCGGGCCGCCGTGCTGAATACGGCGCGCGACGCGCGCGAGAGATAACCCCGATGCCACGTTTTGCCCGCCTCTTCGAAGCCGCCGCCGATACGCTGAACGCCTACTACCAGGCCGTCGCCGATGCCAATCTCGACGCGCTGCTGGGATTGTGGATCGACGAGGATTTCGCCAGCTGCGTATGGGCGGACGGCGAGCATCTGCATGGCCTCGACCAGATCCGCAGCGGGCTCGCCAACCGGCTCTCCACGCGCCCCGTGACGATCGAGCCGCTCGACATCCGCGTGTACGACAGCCTCGGCACGGTCGTCTATACGATCGCCGAAGCGCATCAGCAGGCCGACCTCACGGCCGAACCCGACATGGTTTTCGCCACGTACGTGATGATTCACGAACGTGGCGAGTGGCGCATCGCGCATATTCACGCGAGCCTGATTCCCGAACAAGCGGCCGGACAATTCGCCGCGAAGATCCGTCACGGGCAGGGTCCGCTGCACTGACGAAGAACGAAGCAACGCATAAGCGGGGCGATCATGAGTACGGCTTCTCCGCCCACTTCGCCGCTGACCGGGGCCCCGGCCCCCGACGACGACACACTGCGCTATCGCGCACCACGCTGGCTGCCGAACAGCCATGCGCAAACCATCGTGCCCGCGCTGTTCGCACGGCGCCCCGTCGTCGCCTACCGACGAGAGCGATGGGAAACTCCCGATCACGACTTCATCGATCTCGACTGGGTCGCCCATCTCGACAGCGCGGCGCCGGCGCCCGATGCGCCGCTGTTCGTGCTGTTCCACGGCCTCGAGGGCAGCTCCGGCTCGCACTACGCGCTCGCGATGATGGCCGCCGCACGCGCGAAAGGCTGGCACGCCGTCGTGCCGCACTTCCGCAGTTGCAGCGGCGAGATCAACCGCCAGCCGCGCTTCTACCATCTCGCCGACAGCGCCGAGGTCGACTGGATCCTGCGCCGGCTCGCCGCGCAGCATCGCGGGCCGCTCGTCGCGGCCGGCGTGTCGCTCGGCGGCAACGTGCTGCTGCGCTGGCTCGGCGAGCATCGCAGCGATACGTCGATCCTGCGGGCGGCCGCCGCGATCTCGACGCCGATCGACGTGCACGCCGGCGGGCTCGCCCTGTCGCAAGGCTTTGCGATGGTCTACACGCGCAGCTTCCTGAAGACACTCAAGCGCAAGGCGCTCACCAAGCTCGACCAGTACCCGGGGCTGTTCGACCGCGAAGCGATGCTGCACGCCGTGACGATGCGCGACTTCGACGAGGTCGTGACCGCACCGCTGCACGGTTTCGCGAACGCGGACGACTACTGGACGAAGGCGACGACACGGCCGCTGCTGCCCGCGATCGACGTGCCGACGCTGATCCTCAACGCCCGCAACGACCCGTTCCTGCCCGAATCGGCGCTGCCGGGCCCGGCCGACGTATCGCCGGCCGTCGAGCTCGACCAGCCCGCGGCCGGCGGACACGCGGGATTCATGACCGGGCCGTTTCCCGGCCGCCTCGACTGGCTGTCGGCGCGGGTGTTCGGCTATTGCTCCAAATTCGTCGACCATGGATGACATCGTCAGGCAGGCCCTCGCCAAATGGCCGAACGTGCCCCACTGTACCGGCTGGCTGCTGCTCGACCGGCGCGGCGAATGGCGGCTGCGCGACGACGCGGCGCAGGCGGCCGGCGAGCTCGGCTCGCCGATCCGGCATGCGGCGCTGAACGCGTTCATCGGCCGCAACTACGAATGCGACGCGCAGGGCCAGTGGTTCTTCCAGAACGGGCCGCAGCGCGTGTACGTCGAGCTGGCCTATACGCCGTGGGTCGTCCGGCTCGCCGAACGCGACGGGCGGCTCACGCTCACCGACCAGACCGGCACGCCGTTCGAACCGGACGAAGCATGGCTCGACGACGCCGGAGGCGTGCTGTTTCGCGCGGCCGGCACGCCGCCGCGCATCGCGGCGCTGCACGATCACGATCTCGGGCTGTTCGCCGACCATGCGGATTTCGATGCCGCGCAGCCCGCGCTGCGCTGGCGCGACGGCCGCACGCTGCCGCTCGGCAGCATCGTCTGCGCGGACGTGCCTGCGCGGTTCGGCTACGTCGCAAGCCCGGCGCAACAGGCTCGCGATGCGGCCGACAGCGGTAACTAACCCGCAGCGGCCTCGCCCGCGCTTGCCGCGCGCCGGCCGCTATCCGCGGCCATTCTTCTCGTCTTCGCGCTCTTCCTTGTAGCGCGCCTCGAATTCCAGCAGCCGCGCGCCGATCATCGACTGCTCGTAGAACGACACGTCCTTCGCGTCGCGCGCTTCCTTCAGTTGGCGAATCGCCGACGGCCACGCGCCGTCGAGCGCGAGCTTCTCCGCGAGCGCGCGACGCCGCGCCAGCACGTCGCCCTTGCCGTCGCTCGCCTTCGCGAGATAGTCCCACCAGTCCGGCTGCTCGGGGTCGGCCTTCGCCTGCGCGCGCGCCTGCGCCTGCGCTTCGGCGAAACGGCGCGCCGCGATCAGTGACTGAAGATGCACGACGATCGCGGCGTGCGACGCCGGCCAGCGGCGCTGCATAACGGAAGAGCGTTGTGTAGGGCACGAGTGTCAACAACTGTTTATGTTCCGGCTGTCGCGCGTCGGCCAAACGCTAACAGAGCTACTCTATCTGTTATGTCGGCTCACTGCGGTCGACTCATTTATGCACTGCCTGCCGACCGTGA
>NZ_JAAGPP010000186.1:0-14707 GCF_017104975.1 Burkholderia sp. Ac-20344 | reverse complement strand
AGTTCATCGGGGAACAGCTTCGGCGTCTTCGGGTTCTTGCTCTTCTTGGTCACGGTTGCATCGGTCATAGGACGTTATTTCCGTTATCGTCTCATGACCTCGGCACACTAAAAATCTGACAGGCTCGTTCCTTCGGTGCCGGTTTCGGCGGCAATTTCAGCTCATGCCGAACCAATACGAAGCCCGTCGAGTAGTGCGCCAGACCAAGGTTGTTCGGATACGTCGTCTCCTCGTATTTCGTGTTCAGCCTGTACGCAACGATCTTGCCGTCCGCAATTGCGCGTACACCGCTGTCCTGCTTCAACATCTCCGCACTGCCGTCGGCGAAGTGCACGCCCCCATGCCACATGCCGCTGACGCCTAGCGGATAAAAGCCGTTCTCACACTTCGCCAGCGCCTTGAAATACGTCATCGGATCGGTCGCGTCAGCCTTACCTATGGGCGTGAAGGGATACGCCCAGCTCAATGGTGTATCCGCCGGTTCGGCCGGCTTCGGTGCCGATTGCGGCGCGGTCGTTGGGTGATGTTTCTTTTTAGGCGCTGTCTTGTTGCTCATGATTCCCGACTCGGATTCGGTTTTCAGAATTTCTTATGTCGACACTATGCCGATGGCGCGATTCAACCGGAGAACAGCGTGAAACGCCCGCCATCGACCGATACCGGCGACGAATGCAGCGGGTTTTGCAACGTGCCGCTTGCCGCTCCTGCTTTCTCCCAATCTGCACACTTCTCCACAATCTGCCCCGACGTTGCGTTCTCGATCATGTTCGCCGTCAGTTTGATATACGAACCGTTCGCGCCGATCCAGATTTCATCGGCCGACAGGACCATCTTCTTGCCCGCCGTAATTTTCACATCCTGCGAGGCGGCCAAGCTCATCGAATCATTCTGCGCCTGTAGGTCTATCGGGCCGCTTGCCGCGTAGATCTTGACACCGAGCTTTTCCGCAAACAGGCTGATTTGCTCCAACACACTGGCGAGTAACGCCCGTCCGGCCGCAAGGTTGATGTCTTCCCCGGCGACCACGTTGGTTTGCTTGTTCGCCGTGATATGCGCCGATCCTTGCGTTGACGCGGCGATGCCTTCCGGACTCGACAGCAGCATGATTGGCTTCGCGAAACCGTTCGCATTGCCTGTGCCGCCGCCTGCCGTGCGGCCGCCCTTGGTCGTGCCCGCCACCGCGTGCTGCGTGGCGTCGGTGAAGGCTTTCAGCGCGTCTTGGCCGCTTTGCTGGCTTTGTGCCCGGTTCGTCTGGCTCGCCTTCGAAGTCGTTTCCAGCATCGCTTCGGCGCGGGTAAGCTGTTCGGATGCCGCCGTCGCACTCAGCGGTTGGGTCGCGGCGGGTTGCGTCGACACATAGAGCCCTTGTTCGGCGCGCACCGCACCGTAACCCAATGACTTGAGGTCGAAGCCCTGCCCGATGAACGCACCGCGCGTGTTGCTTGAATGCTGGATCAGATAGCCCAGGTGGAGGTGGGAGCTATAGCTTGTCGAGTACAAGTGCACACGGTTCTGCCCGCTGGCGTCGTCCATCATCAGTTGGTTGTAGCCTTCGCCGCCGTATTCGCGCGACAACAAGCCGGAGGTCAGCCCGTGCGTGTGCCATTCGGGCATGCTTTCGCCGCCGTGCATTCTGGACAGGATCACGGGACGATCGCAATCACCGTTGATGAAGCCGATCAAGACTTCGTCGTTCTTGCGCAGCGGAAACATGCCGCCGCGCTTGCGGCCCGCGTCGGGCATCGCCGCGCGTATCCACGCCGACACGTTCTGGTCGCCGTCATTGAGCCGATTGGACGTCAACCGCACCTTCGCGCGCAGCATCGCATCCGTATAAATCTCTTCGTCTTCCGGACCGCCGATGATGCCGGTCTGAATCTGCATGATCGGTTTCTTGTGCTCGAACGGACTACGAAACGCGACGCGGCGCCGTTGCGCTTCGATTTCGACGTGGAAGAATCCAACGCCGCCGTCGTCATGGCGCACGGACGAACCCGCACCGCTCGCGCGCGCTTGCTCGACTTCAGCGCGCAGGCTCCTGCGAAAACGCATCAGGTTCTCGAGTCCCGGCACGTTATTCTGGATGAGCCAGTTCACCGAGAGAATCGCCATTTCGCGATCCTGATCCGGTTGTGCGTCATGCACCGGGTGCCCGGTCAGCACCCCATAGCGGCCAGGCCATGCGCAACGCAATGCGCCCACACCGTAGAAGCGTTGCGCGCGTGAGCGCCATTCCTCGGTGACAACGTTTGCCTGAGCCTCGCCCATGTCGCGATCGGACCACGTATGCGACCCAGTGTATTCGTACTGCTCACCCAGCCCCGGTACATCGTCAAGATCGAACGCAGGCATCGTGACGTGCTTCGAAAGATCCGGGCGCTTGTAGTCGAACGTGCCTGTGTCGAGTTCGGCCGACTGAATTTCCTGCGAATCGATCCACTCGCTCAGGCCATCGAATTCTTCGTTCTGCACCGAGCGGCTGAACAAAATGGTTTTTTGCTTCAACTCGGGAACCGAGAAAAGATCGTCCATGATGACGACCTTGTGCGACTTGCCGTCCTGCGCGATATCGAAACGCGGAAAAAGGCCGAGTTCTTCGAATGTGCGGTGGACATAGTTCCAGTCGGATTCCCATTGCATCCGGTAAGAATAGGAACGCAGTCCTCGGCTCAGTTGCCACGTAAAGTTACCGGCTGCTTGTGTGTACTTGCCGAGCACGTCGGACACGGTTTGCTGCGCGAGGGTTTCGATCCAGTCGCGCCGGTCACTCCCGAGCCGCAGTAGCGCGAGGAACGAATTGAAGCGGAGTTGATAGTATGTATTGGCTCCGTCCCCGCCCAAGCGACTGAACGCAGTCACATAACCGTGAATCGGCATTTCACTGCCGTCCGTTTGCCGAATCCACAGCGTCACGGATTGCCGGATCAGCGCCTTCGCCTGAATCGTTTCGAGTCGCGTCGACGTTGCATCGATGGTGAATTCGAAGTCTCGCCCAAGGCACGCGCGCCCCCGGACATAGAGCGGAACCAACCCGTCTTCGCCAAGCGGCGTATCGAGGCGGACAATGCGTCCGTGTTGCACGTATTGCGTGCGCAGCGCCTTGTTCAGGAGATCGGAAACCATCAGGCTACCCCGTACCGTGTAGTAACAAAAACGGCCGCCGGGCAGCGCCGGGCGGCAGATTGGTATCTCTTCGCAATAGGAAACGGCCCAGAATTTTTTCTGGCCCCTACAGAGGCCTACGGCATAGACACGATTCAAACCACATCTGACCGAACCGGAATTCATCATATCAAAACGAACTCGGATGTAGCTTACGTCATGCTTTCGCGTAAATCGATGCCGTCAGGCGGTACCGGCACGCAGCCCGTGGGGCCACGGCATTCGCTAACGACAGCGCCCACCGTAGCTCGGGCCAGCCAGATAGCGATAAATCGAATAACCGCCGTTTACCTCGAAGCCTCCAGTCCATAAACGTCAGAAACCGTGAATCCATCGAGCGCGAACTCCCCGCAACGCAATGCTCGCGCAAGCCATGCGCCCTCTGCGGGCCAATGGATAGTCGAGCAACGTGCGGTTGGGTACGTGAGAAATGCCGCGTCCGATACGATGCCTCGATTCCACCGCCCGAGATCGGCATGCTTGCCGCAACGCTTCGCACCGCTGTAAACGCAACAGGCACGGGTTCGATCACCCGTGCCTGTTGCGTATCTGGCGTGCCTACCCTCAGAACGTATGCATCATCCCCACATACGCCCCCGTCTGCGACTCGCCCGTCATCGGACTCGTCCCAGACGTCGCATCCCGTGGCGACGCGATCAGCGAGAAGTTCGAATTCCCGCCATTCCGCACATACGCAACCGTCCCATACAGGAACGTACGTTTCGACAGGTTGTACGTGGTGCCGAGCACGTACATCATCGCGTGGCCCGACGGGTCGTGCGACGCATCGCCGCCGCCATCGCCCACCTTCACGTAGTAACCGCCGCCCGTCACGGCCCATTGCGGCGTCGCGGTGTAGGTCGCGCCGAGCCAGTAGTGATCGGCGCGATCGGCCACACCGGCCGGGCTGTCCGGCGCCTGGTAGTGCGTATATGCGCCCTGGATCTTGAACTTCGACACCTTCACGTTCGCACCGACGAAATACTCGCGCGACGCGGTGAAGATGTTGCTGAACTTGCCGTTGCTGTCGCGCAGTTCGTCGTAGATGCCGCGCACGTCGAGCAACGGCGAGTGGTACGAGATCATGATCCCGTCCGAGCGGCCGAAATCATCGGCCGCGCCATAGTTGAAGCCGCGCGACTGATTGCCGAACGCGTATTGCGCCTGCACGTCGAAGCCGCCGATCACCGGGCTGTGATACTCGATGTTGTTGCTGGTCTGCTGCCAATTGCGGCCGCGCACGAGCGAGGCCGACGAAAACGCCTGCTGCACGAACGGGTCGAATTCCCACACGCCGTCGCTGTCGATGAACAGGTTGCGGCCGGCCTGCAGCTGGCCCCACGTGTTGCTCTTCAGCCCGACGTACGCGCGCCGCGACCACATGCGGCCGCCGCCCGTCTGGCCGTTCATCACCTGGAACGCGGTTTCCAGGTTGAAGACCGTCGACAGCCCGCCGCCGAGATCCTCGATGCCCTTCAGCCCGAACATGCTGGTACCCCAGTCGCCGCTTTCGGCGCTCCAGCGGGTCGCGCTGCCGCCGTTCGGCTTCGCGATGTGGTTCAGGTATTCGACACCGCCGTCGATACGGCCGTACAGCGTCACGCTCGTCTGTGCAAAAGCGGCCGCCGGTGTGGCGGCCACGATCAGCCATGCGAAATGTTTGAGTCGCAAAATGATGCCCCCTCGGAGTCTCGACCTTCCAGCGCGCGCCCCATGCGCACGCCCAGGGTCTGTTTATCCGCGATCGACGGAAAAACGCCCGGGGCCCGCCGCGCAGAGCGCGAGCAGGCCGCCGGCGATCGCGATGTTCTTGTAGAAATGAATCATGTTGTTGATCTGTTCGCCGCCCGTCATCGTCCAGTAGTGATGGCCGATGATGCCGGTGCCGATCGTATAGAGCGCGAGCAGCAGTGCGAGCGCGCGCGTCTGGAAGCCGACCAGGATCGCGATCCCGACGAACAGCTCCATCACGACCGAAATCGCGGCGGAAATGATCGGCGCGGGCGCGCCTTCCGAACCCATGAACGCGATGGTACCGGGGAAGTCGACGATCTTCTTCCAGCCGAACATCACGAACAGGATCACGAGCAGGATCCGGGCAAGCAGCAGCAGCACATCGCGCTGAGACGCGAGAAACGGTTGATTCGGTGTCATGGTGTCGATCAACGAAAGCGATGCGCATGGCGGAACCCCGCCCGGCGCACCGGATTGCGAATGAACCAGGACGGGCGGCCGCCTGCGCCGCCCGCCCCGCTCTGCAACAACCGGCATCGGGCAACAACCCGATGTGCTGTGCTCCTCCTCTTGTCAGTTATCGCCCTGCTTCGTCGCGCGCCGCATCAGCGCAGCTTCGCGACGTCCTGCTCGGTCACCTTCGCGGCCGGATTGCCGAACTGCCCGGTCAGGTAGTTCGTCAGCGCGGCGATCTGCGCATCCGACAGCTCGTGGCGGAACGCCGGCATCCCGACGTCCTCGTTGCCGGCCTTGCGCTGCACGCCGTTCAGGATCACCTGCACGAGGTTGGTCGGATTCGGCGCGCCGACCGCCGAGTTGTGGAACAGCGGCGGGTAATAGCCGTCCGGCGTGCCCTTGCCCTGCATCTGGTGGCAAGTCGCGCAGTTGCCGAGGTACAGCCGTGCCGGATCGATGCCCGACGACGCGAGCGCGACGCCGCGCAGCTTCAGCCCGTCCTCGGACGGCTTGCCCCACGACGAGCGCGACTGCTTCGCATCGCCGCTGGCGACTGCCGGCACCGTGCGAATGTACGTCGAGATCGCGCCGATGTCGGCTTCCGTCATCTTCGAGAAGCTGTGCTCGATCGCTTCAGCCATCGGGCCGGCCGCCTGTGCGAGACCCGGCACGCTGCCGGTGCGCAGGTACTGGACGAGTTGCTGCTGCGTCCAGCTGCCGATCCCCGCGTTGGCGTCGGACGTGATGTTGTAGCCGTCCCAGCCCGCGAGCACCGAACCCGACAGGAAGCTGCCGCCCGTCTCGTCGAGCGACTTCTCCTGCATCGCAATGCCGCGCGGCGTATGGCACGTGCTGCAGTGAGCGAGACCCTGGACCAGATACGCGCCGCGGTTCCACTCGGCGCTCTGCGCCGGCTTCGGCTCGTACGCGCCGTCCTTCAGGAACAGCCAGTTCCAGATCTTCAGCGGCCAGCGCATGCTCAGCAGCGCCGGGATCTCGTTCTTCTGCGGCGCCTGCTTGACCGGCTCGACGCCATGCATGAAGTACGCATACAGCGCCTTCACGTCGTCGTCGTTGATCTTCGCGTACGACACGTACGGCATCGCCGGATACAGGTTGTCGCCGTTCTTCGACACCCCGTGGCGCACCGCGCGCTCGAAGTCCTCGGCCGACCAGTTGCCGATGCCCGTCTCGGGATCGGGCGTGATGTTGCTCGTGTAGATCGTGCCGAGCATCGGGATCGGCATGCCGAGACCGCCCGCGAACGGCTTGCCGCCCTTCGCGGTGTGGCAGGCCATGCAGTCGCCCGCGACCGCGAGATATTCGCCGCGCTTGACCAGTGCCGGATCGGCCGCGTCGGCTGCGCGTGCGAGGCCCGGCAGCGCGAGGCAGCCGGCGAGGAGGAAGGTGAGAGTAGATTTCCGCACGGTCAGACTTCCTTCTTCAGCGTGTCCGACATCCGCAGCGCAAGCGCCGCGATCGTCAGCGTCACGTTCACCGTACCGACGGTCGGCATCGTCGAGCTGCTCGAGATGAACAGGTTCGGATGGTCGAACGTACGGCAGTCCTTGTCGACGACCGAGTCGCGCGCATCCGCGCCCATGATCGTCGCGCCCGTGATGTGGTTGTTCGGCGCGAACTCGTCGTTGAAGACGACTTCGGTACCACCCAGCACCTTCGCGGCCGTCGCGTAGACCTCGCGCGTGTGCACGGCGCCGCGCTTCACGTAGTCGTCGATCGCATACGTGATCTCGGGGCGCGGGATGCCGATCGCGTCGGTGGCCGTCTTGCTCGGCACGATGCGGTTCTCGGGTTGCGGCAGGATTTCGTGGAAGCAGTCGAACTGCACGTAGCGCGCGGAACGGTCGCGGATTTGCGCGTCGAGCTCCTCGGGCTTCATCAGCTTGCCGCTCTTGAAGATCTTCTGCGTTTCCTGGTTGATGCGCGACATGTTCGACAGGTGGATCTTCTTCGCGGCTTCGGTCGCACGGAACGGGCCGTCGCGGAAACCGATCAGCGACGTCATCTCCTGCGGACCGCGGCCTGGCCACAGCTTCTCGTTCGCGTAGAACGACACGCCGGTGCCCGGGTGGTCCATCAGGTTGCGCCCGACCATGTCCGAGCTGTTCGCGACGCCGTTCGGGAAATCGCGGTTCGCGGACATCAGCAGGATCTTCGGCGTCTCGATGCCGTTCGCGGCGATCACGAAGTACTTGCCTTCGACGCGGTGGTCGGCGCCCGTCTTGTCCTTGTAGACCGCGGCGGTGATGCGCTTGTCCGGCCCGGTCTCGAGCTTGTAGACGACCGCGCTGTCGATCAGCTTCGCGCCGGCCTGCTCGGCCTTCTCGACGTGCACGATGCCGTTGTACATCGCGCCGATCGGGCAGATCGGCATGCAGTTGTTGTTCCCGCAACAGGTCGGCCGGCCGTCGTACGGGCGGCTGTTGCGCGCGACCGGCTCGGTTACCACGTGGAACTTCGGGTCATAGCCGTTGAGCGCGTGCTTGATCGTCTGCTCGTTGAACGACAACGGCAGCGGCGGCATCGGATACGGCTCCTTGCGCGGCGAGTACAGGTCTTCCTCGGGGCCCGGGCCCCACACGCCGAGTT
Organism: Burkholderia sp. Ac-20344; assembly: GCF_017104975.1. Lineage (NCBI taxonomy): Bacteria > Pseudomonadati > Pseudomonadota > Betaproteobacteria > Burkholderiales > Burkholderiaceae > Burkholderia > Burkholderia sp. Ac-20344. The sequence goes on along the minus strand of NZ_JAAGPP010000186.1, from coordinate 6,745 downwards.
CCTCTTCGGCGCGCTGGTAGTAATGCTCGATGTCGTCGTACTGGATCGGCCAGTCGCGGCCGACGCCGTACACGGTCTTCATCTTGAAGTCGTTCGGGATGAAGCGCCACGCCGACGCGGCCCAGTGCCACGTCGTGCCGCCCACCGCGCGAATGTACTGCGAGTTGAACTTGTGCTCGCCCTTCAGGACCAGGTAGTCGTTCGGCGGGCCGTATTCAGGATGCGGCGCCCACGCGCTCGACGGGTACGGCGCCATGAAATCGGTCTTGTCGACCTGGTTGCGGAAGCGCTCGACGATTTCCCAGCGCGGCATGCGCGGGCCGGCTTCCAGCAGGATCACGGACTTGCCCGCCATCGCGAGCTGGTGTGCGACGATCGCGCCTGCGACACCCGACCCGACGACGACGACGTCGGCCTTTTGCGTATCGGTATCGGCCATCAGGCTTGCCTCTCGATCGGTTTGTCGGCCCAGAAGCCGGGTTTGTTGGGGCAATACGACGGGATCACGAGCGTATCGGATACGACGCTGAACATTAATGCTTCTTCGTAGGTAATCACGACGTTGTCGACGATGCCGAGATACCACGCTTCAAGAATCTTGAGCGCGAGTGTTTCCTGGTCGGGATTCAGCGAACCGGACGCGAGTGCGCCGGCGAGTTGCGGCAGGCTGTCGGCCGTCTTGAACGAGCCCTTCTGCAAGGCCTGCAGGAAACGCTGGCCGAGCACGCGGCTCAGCCCCTTCTTGCCTGTCAATGCTTCGGAGAGCGTCATGAACGTATCGAGCGGCGCGGTGCCGGGATCGTCGGCCAGGGCCCGCAACGCCAGCGAGCCCGTGAGGCCCGCCGCCGTCAGCGCCAGTGCGCCCTGCAGCCATTGACGCCGAGTGATGCCTGTTACGGCTGCGTCGCCAGTGCGACGCGAGTGGGGAGTGTTGTCGTTGTGCATGTTTCTTCTCTCGAACACCGGATTCGGGAAAACCACGCTTGATATTTCTCAAACATTGGCGCGGCCCTGAAATGTACGCGCACAAATCGGATCGGACAATCTTTTTATAGTCCATTAAATGTTCCGCAATCCGAGACAATCGACATTTCGCTGCATTTTTGTGTCGTCGGCGCGACAAATCGGCGGCACGCACGCCGGTGTCGCACGCCGGCGACATACCTATGAGGCGCAATGCGCGCGCATGTCGGTCGGTTAGAATCGCGTGCAATCAAACAGAAAGCTTCCCTCCGAGGGCGATCGAGCGATGAAGCAGCACGACAAACAGAACAAAGCGAAACGAACCGACCACACCATCCGGCTGCTCTGGCGCATCGGCGCCGTCGCGGCGCTCGGCGGCGCCACCGCGCTGTCGCTGCATGCAGGCGCGGCGCGCACGGTGAGCGTATCGCCGCAAGGCACCGTCACCGAAGTCCGGCAAACGGTCGTCAAGTTCGACGAACCGATGGTCGCGTTCGGCTCGGCCTCCGCGCCGAATCCCGCGCGCGTCACCTGCAACGATTCGACCGCCGCACGCGGCCAGGGTCACTGGCTCGACGACAAGACCTGGGTTTACGATTTCGAAAGCGACCTGCCGCCCGGCGTGCGCTGCTCGGTCGCGCTCAACGACACGTTGCGCTCGGTCGCCGGCAATGCGGCCAGCGGCCCGCGCCGCTTCACGTTCCAGACGGGCGGCCCGTTCCCGGTGAACGTCCGCCCCGGCTCGCGCGAGATCGAGGAACGGCAGATGTTCGTGCTGAAGCTGAACGGCCCGGCCGAACCGCGTTCGGCGCTCGCGAACATCTGGTGCGAAGCGGCCGGCATCGGCAACCGCATTCCCGTCACGGCCGCCGACGACGATGCGCGCAACGCGCTGCTCGATCACTTCGGGCTGAAGAAGGATGCCGCGCGCGTGCTGACGCTGTCGTGCGCGCAGGCGCTGCCGGCGAGCGCAAAGATGCAGCTCGTATACGGCAAGGGCGTCACGAGCCCGAGCGGGATCCCGAACGAAACGGAACGGCGCTTCGATTTCACCGTGCGCGCACCGTTCGCCGCGAGCTTCTCGTGCGAACGCGAGAACGCGAAGGCGCCCTGCACGCCGCTGCGCCCGCTCACGCTGTCGTTCAACGCACCGATCTCGCGCAAGAACGCCGAGGCGATCAAGGTGCGCGGCCCCGACGGTTCGCTGTCGCCGACCTTCGCGGCCGACGACAAGAGCGAGGAAGTCACGACCGTCACGTTCAACCCGCCGCTGCCCGAACAGGCCGCCCTGACGATCGAATTGCCGTCGGGCCTGCGCGACGTGACCGACCGCTCGCTGTCCAACGCCGACCTGTTCCCGCTCGCGACGCGCACCGCGCCGATGCCGCCGCTCGCGAAATTCTCGTCCGGCACCTTCGGGATCGTCGAGCGCTTCGCCGAACCCGATTCGCCCGCGCTCGTGCCCGTCACGCTGCGCAACGTCGAGGCCGACCTGCATATCGACGGCCTCAACACCCAGGGCGCGCAGTTCTCGAACCTGAAGGTCGACGACGACACGGCAATCCGCCAGTGGATGCGCACGGTCGACCGCTTCGACAACTGGTCGATGACGGCCGGCTCGATCGACAGCCAGATTCCCGGCCTGCTCGAACGCAAGGGCCAGCATCCCGTCTACGTGCCGCGCGAAGCCGGCGAGAAGGCGCCCGCGCCGAAGGATCGCCGCATCGACGTGCGCTCGCTGACGCTGCTCAAGGGCCAGCCCGGCGTGCAGGCGCTGACGCTGCCGAAGGCGGACCCGAAGGCGCTGCGCCCGTTCGAAGTCGTCGGCGTGCCGATCGACAAGCCCGGCTTCTACGTGCTCGAACTCGCGTCGCCCGCGCTCGGCCGCTCGCTGCTCGCGAAGCCGTCGAGCATGTACGTGCGCACCACGGTGCTCGTCACCAACCTCGGCGTGCACCTGAAACAGGGCCGCGAAAACAACCTCGTGTGGGTCACGACGCTCGACAAGGGCAAGCCCGTGCCGAACGCGCAGATCCGCGTGTCGGACTGCAACGGCGACGAGATCGCATCCGGCAAGACCGATGCGCAGGGCCTGCTGAAGATCGACGGCGCGTTCGAATCGAAGCGCGCATGCAGTTCGTCCGACTCGGAACAACGCTTCGCCGACTACTTCGTGTCGGCCCGCGTGAACGATCCGAAGACGGGCCCGGACATGGCATTCGTCAGCTCGGGCTGGAACCGCGGGATCGAATCGTGGCGCTTCAACGTGCCGACCGACACCGACAGCGCGCGGACCGTGCGCGCGCATACGGTATTCGACCGCACGCTGCTGCGCGCGGGCGAAACCGTGTCGATGAAGCATTTCATCCGTGCCGAAACGCTGCAGAGCCTCGCGTTCCCGTCGCAATACCCGACGCGCGTGACGATCCGCCATCTCGGCACGGGCCAGACCTACAAGCTGCCGCTCACGTGGGCGGCCGACCACAGCGCGGACACGCAGTTCACGCTGCCGGCCGCCGCGAAGCTCGGCGAATACAGCGTCGAGCTCGAAGGCGGCCCGGAGGACGCGCCGACCGCCACCTATTACAGCGGCAGCTTCCGCGTCGAGGCGTTCCGCCTGCCCGTGCTGAAGGGATCGATCGGCGCGCGCGACGCGCAGAAGAGCCCGCTCGTCGCGGCGAAGGAAGCGCCGCTCGCGGTGCAGATCGACTACGTGTCGGGCGGCGGCGCATCGAACCTGCCCGTGCAGGTGTCGGCGCTGATGAAGTGGGCCTCGCCGCCGTTCGCCGATCGCTTCGAGGACTTCAGCTTCACGCCGTACCGCCCCGACAGGAGCGACGGCAATGCCGACGACGATTCGCAGGACGGCGACAACGCATCGGCGTCGAACAACGATCCCGACGCAACGAAGCTGATCGCCGACAAGCTGCCGCTGACGCTCGACCGCAACGGCGCGGGCTCGGTCACGCTGAAGGGCCTGCCCGACGTCGACGCGCCGAAGCGCATCGCACTCGAAGCGACGTTCGCCGACCCGAACGGCGAAGTGCAGACGATCCGCGGCGACACGATCCTGTGGCCGGCCGCGGTGGTGGCCGGCATCAAGGCGGGCCGCTGGGTCTCGGTCGGCCAGCGCGTGCCCGTGCAGGCGCTCGCGGTCGACCTGCAAGGCAAGCCGCGCGCGTCCGTGCCGATCGAGATCAAGGGCGTCGCACGCATCACGACGTCGTCGCGCAAGCGGATGGTCGGCGGCTTCTATGCGTACGACAACAAGAGCGACACGCGCGACCTCGGCGTACTGTGCTCGGGCAAGACCGACGACAAGGGCCGCATGGCCTGCGACGCGACGCTCGAACAGGCCGGCAACGTGCAGCTGATCGCGGTGGCCAAGGACGGCGACGGCCGCACGTCGAACGCCTCGACATCGGTGTGGGTCACGCGTGAGGACGAGCTCTGGTTCGGCGGCGACAACACCGACCGGATCGACGTGATCCCGGAGAAAACGGCTTACGAACCGGGCGAAACCGCCCGCTTCCAGGTGCGCATGCCGTTCCGCTACGCGACCGCGCTGGTCGCGGTCGAGCGCGGCGGCGTGATGGAAACGCACATTGTCGAGCTGAACGGCAAGAACCCGACGGTGGACCTGAAGGTCGGCGAATCGTGGGGGCCGAACGTCTACGTGTCGGTGCTCGCGCTGCGCGGCCGGATTCGCGAAGTGCCGTGGTACTCGTTCTTCACGTGGGGCTGGAAGGCACCGGTCGAATGGGCGCGCGCATTCTGGCGCGAGGGCCGTCACTATGAAGCGCCGACCGCGTTCGTCGACCTGTCGAAACCCGCGTTCCGCTACGGGCTCGGCGAGATCAAGGTCGGCACGGGCGTGCACCGCCTGGGTGTGACCGTGACGACCGACGCGACCCGCTATACGGTGCGCAGCAAGGCGCAGGCGCACGTGAAGGTCACGCTGCCGAACGGCCAGCCCGCGCCGGCCGGCACGCAGATCGCGATCGCGGCCGTCGACGAGGCGCTGCTCGAACTGATGCCGAACAACAGCTGGGACCTGCTCGACGCGATGCTGCGGCGGCGTGCATACGGCGTCGAGACGGCCACCGCGCAGATGGAAATCGTGGGCCGCCGCCACTTCGGCCGCAAGGCCGTGCCGGCCGGCGGCGGTGGCGGCAGCGCGCCGACGCGCGAGCTGTTCGACACGCTGCTGCTGTGGAATCCGCGCGTGACGCTGGATGCAAACGGCAGCGCGACCGTCGAGGTGCCGCTGAACGACGCGCTCACGCGCTTCCGGATCGTCGCGATCGCGGCGGTCGGCCCCGACCGCTTCGGCACCGGCAGCACGTCGATCCGCAGCACCCAGGATCTGCAGCTGATCTCCGGCCTGCCGCCGCTCGTGCGCGAAGGCGACGCGTTCCGCGCGCAGGTCACGCTGCGCAACACGACCGACCGCGCGATGCAGGTCGTCGTGACGCCGCACGTGACGGGCGTCGAAGTCGCGCCGCAGACCGTGTCGCTCGCGGCCAATACGGCAACCGAAGTCGCGTGGACGATCACCGTGCCCGAGCAGGCGCTCGACGCGGCCGGCGCGCTGAACTGGCGCATCGACGCGGCCGAGCAAGGCGGCAAGCGCGCATCCGACGCGCTGGCGGTCGCGCAGAAGGTCGTGCCCGCGTTGCCGGTCACGGTACAGCAGGCGACGCTCGCGCAAGTCGACGGCACGCTGACGGTGCCGGTGGCCTCCCCGGCCGGCGCTGCGAACAACGCGCAAGGCCTGCCGCGCGGCGGGATCGCCGTGTCGCTGCAGTCGAAGCTTGCCGACGGCCTGCCCGGCGTGAAGCGCTGGTTCGAGCGCTATCCGTACCGCTGCCTCGAACAGCAGACGTCGCGCGCGATCGGCCTGCGCGACCCCGCGCAATGGCAGGCGCTGATCGCACGCATGCCCGTCTATCTCGACAGCGACGGGCTCGCGAGTTACTTCCCGCCGTCGTCCGACGATTCGCACGCCGGCAGCGCGACGCTGTCGTCGTACCTGCTCGTGGTGTCCGACGAGGCGAGCCGTCTCGACCCGCGCTTCGCACTGCCGGAAGACCTGCGCACGCAGCTCGAAGCCGGGCTCGCGCGCTTCGTCGACGGCCGCCTCGAGCGCAACACGTGGGCGCCGCGCCAGGACCGCGACCTGCGCAAGCTCGCGGCGATCGAGGCGCTGTCGCGCTACGGCGCCGCGCAGGGCCGCATGCTCGGCTCGATCGAGATCGCGCCGAACCAGTGGCCGACGTCGGCAGTGATCGACTATCACGCGATCCTGACGCGCGTGAAGGACATCCCGCAACGCGACGAGAAACGCGCACAGGTCGAACAGATCCTGCGCGCGCGCCTCACGTACCAGGGCACGCAGCTCGTGTTCTCGACCGCACGCGACGACGACCTGTGGTGGCTGATGACCAGCAACGAGACCAACGCCGCACGTCTCGCGCTGGAATTCGCGGGCGACCCGGCGTGGAAGGACGAGATGCCGCGCGTGACGGCCGGCCTGCTCGCACTGCAGCACCAGGGCGCATGGCAGACCACGACGTCGAACGCGCTCGGCCTGCTCGCGGTCGAGCGCTTCTCGCGCACCTACGAGAGCACGCCGGTTGCCGGCGCGACGAAGGTCGCGCTCGGCGGCGACGCGCGCACGATCTCGTGGTCGCAGGCGCCGGTACCCGCACCTGCCGACACGCCCGCGTCGGCTACCCCGGCCACCCGCGCCGCCGCGGCCCGCAGCGTGGTGCTGCCGTGG
>NZ_JAAGPP010000185.1:0-14551 GCF_017104975.1 Burkholderia sp. Ac-20344 | reverse complement strand
CCACGATCGCCGCGCCCTGGCCCGCGACCAGCGCGCCGAGCGCCGCGACACCGACGGCCGCGCCCACTTGGCGCGCGGTATTGAGGATCGCCGACGCGGTGGCCGAGCGGCCGGCCTCGACGCTGCCGAGCATCGTCGACGTCAGCGCGGGAATCGCGATGCCGCCGCCGATCGCCATCGCCGCGAGACCGGGCGCCAGCAGGACATAGGGTGTGTGCGCGCCGAGCGTCTGCCACAGCCACACGTAGCCCGCGAGCGACACGGCGAGGCCGACGACGATGGTCGCACGGAACCCGTAGCGGACGGCCAGACGCGCGCTCGCGATGTTGGCGAGCATGATGATCGTGAGCGGTGCGAGCGCGAGCCCCGACTCGGTTGCGGTGAAGCCGCGCGCGTTCTGGAAATAGAGGCTCAGCGAGAAAATCAGCCCGTAGAACGCGGCATTCGTGACCGCGCCGATCGCGAGCACGCCCGGCACGCGCGCGATCCGGAAGAACGCGAGCTGCAGCATCGGCGCGGCCACGCGCCGCTCGATCGCGACGAACAGCGCGCCGAGCGCGACCGACGCGGCCAGCGCACCGGTTGCATACGGATCGCCAACCCCGTGCGCGCCGGCCCGGATGATCCCGCCCGTCAGCAGCCCGAGCACGAGCACCGCGACGATCTGGCCCGCCGGGTCGAACAGCCGCGTGCGCGCGGCGGCCGAATCCCGCACATGGCGCAGCGTGAGCCACAGCCCGGCCGCGCAGATCGGCAGATTGATGACGAAGATCGCGCGCCAGCCGAGCGAATCGATCAGCAGGCCGCCGAGCGTCGGCCCGGCCGCGCTGATTGCACCGCCCGTCGCGCTCCACCACGCGACGGCTCGCACGCGCGCGGCGGCGTCGTTCGCGCACGCGTGCGTGATGAGCGCGAGCGACGTGGGCAGGATCATCGCGGCGCCGACGCCCTGCGCGACCCGCGCGGCGATCAGCGCGGCCAGCGACGGCGCGAGCGCGCAGCCGAGCGAGGCCAGCAGGAACAGCGCGAGGCCGTACGCGAACAGCCGGCGGCTGCCGAAGCGGTCGGCCAGCGTGCCGGACGTCAGCAGCAGCGCGGCGAACGACAGCGTGTACGCATCGACGATCCATTGCAGCCCGTGCACGCTCGATCCGAATGAATGGCCGAGGCTCGGAATCGCGACGTTGACGACGGTCACGTCGAGCTGGACGATCGCGAAGCCGAGGCTCGCGGCCGCGACGGTCGGGAAGATCGCGCGCAGCGACGTGCGGTGCGGCGGCGCGGCGGTGGCCGGCGCGCGGTCGAGTGCCGGAGCGCGATCGCTCATCGCAGCCGCCTCGCCGCGTGGCGGGTGAGGCGGCACGCACGCAAGGGCGTGTCGTGTCCGAACGAACTGCGCAGCAGGCGGAATCGGTTCATCTGGCGGGTTTCCGTAGGACGGAGGGAGGGCGCCGGCTGCCGCTCGACGGCCGGCCGCATCGTCGAATCCGACAGAAAGCTAACATCGACCCGTTAGCGAATACAAATAATAAGCAGCGATTTTTTAACAACCAATCGTGTTAAGCACCGGCGCGAATGGCACCGCCCGACGTCGATCGGCGTTGCTGAACTTATATCGAAATTTTTTGTTTGCAATCGAATTAATATCATTTCGCAATGCAAAGACGGTCTCCTAGTCTTGTCGAGCGCTGCGCCCCGAGGACGGCAACGCGCGGCGGTAGTGCCTACCGCTTATCGACCCCGATCTTTATATGAGAGACCTATGACCTATCTCGCAGATGAACGCATCGCTTTGACGGCAGCGGAGTCCGGTCACATCCGGAAGACGCTCGGCGCACTGGCCTACGATCCGGCCGGCGGCGCGGGCTACATCAGCGCGGTGCGCAAGCTGGCCTACAACGCGTTTCCCGACCGGATCGTCGATGCATTCGATCGTGCGAAGGCGCCAACGGCCGACGCGCACGGCTCGATCGAGATCGACAACCTGCCGATCGACGACGACGTGAAGGGCAGCCCGAGATTCGAGGAAACCGGCCGCTCGTTCAAGGCGGGCGTGTTGAGCGAGAACGTGCTGGTCGCGTTGAGCACGCTGGCTGGCGAGCCGTATTCGATCGCGCACGAAGGCCGCGAGCTCGTGAACAACCTCACGCCGCACAAGGCGACCGCGCGCGACTATACGGGCCTCGGCTCCGAGGTCGAGCTCGATTTCCATATCGAGAACGCGGCGCAGGCGCACATGCCGGAAGGCGACACGTCGCCGTTCGCATTGCTGCTGCTCGGCGTGCGCAGCGAAGCCGGCGGCGGCCCGTACACGCGGCTCGCCGATGCGCGCCGCGCGCTGCAGCTGCTGTCGCCGGACGATATCGCGCAGCTCTACGGCGAGCACTACATCATCCGCGTGCCGTACCGGTGGCGCGGCGCTGCACCGACGCCGCGCGACAACACCGACCTGAGCGCGGTGCTGTCGGGGCCGCTCGACGCCCCGCGCGTGACGGTCGCGTTCTATCCGGACATGGTGCTGGCAGTCAACAAGCGCGCGCAGGACGCGCTGGCCAACCTGTATCGCGCGGTGCGCGAGGTGTCGTTCGGCGTGCAGGTTCAGCCCGGCAAGCTGGTGCTGATCAACAACCATTTCACGCTGCATTCGCGCGACCGCTTCGATCCGCAATACGACGAGAACGACCGTGCGTTCCGCTGGGTGCAGCGCGTGTTCGTCGCGCGCAGCCTGTGGAACTTCCGCGCGTTCACGCCGCTGCAGGCGCGCGTCTTCGATCCGAAGGCGCTGTATGCGGGCGAGTCGCAAGCGGCGCGCCCGTCGCCGGTCGCGCAGCCGGCACCGCAACGCGCGGCGGTGGCCGCAGCCGAGCTCGAAGCGACGCCCGCGTGAGCGAGCCGGGAATGCAGGGCGGCGACGGACGGTGAAAATCGTGCGGCCCCGCCCGCGTCCGGCCCACGCATCATCGAACAGAAAGGAATCCGGAATATATGAGAAGAACAGCATTTCCCGTTGCGCGCGTCGTTCGCGTGCTGGCCGCCGTCCTGATCGGCGGCAGCGTCGCCGCGCAGGCCGCGACGTTCGACCTGAGCCCCGAGCAGCCCGGCCGGCAGCGCGGCACCGTGAACCCGGCGGTCGAGCAGGCATTGCCGGCCGGCTTCCGGTTTGCCGAGGCGAACACGCTGACGATCGGCATCGCGCCGAACCTGCCGCCGCTCAGCACCTATGCGACCGATGCGCGAACGGTGGTCGGCTTCGATCCCGATCTCGCGCAGCTCGTCGCGGACAGCATCGGCCGCAAGCTGAAGATCGTGCCGCTGTCGTGGGCCGACTGGCCGCTCGCGCTGCAGTCCGGCAAGGTCGACGCGGTGATCTCGAACGTGACGGTAACCGAGCAGCGCAAGGAGAAGTTCGACTTCTCGACCTACCGGAAGGATCAGCTCGGCTTCTACGTGAAGAACGGCAGCCGGATCGCCGCGATCCGCGAGCCGAAGGACGTCGCCGGGCTGCGCGTCGTGACCGATTCGGGCACGAACCAGGAAAAGATCCTGCTCGAGTGGAACCGGCAGAACGTCGCGCGCGGCCTCCCGCCGGTCGAGATCCAGTATTACGCGGATGCGGCGGAGCGCTGGGTCGCGCTGCAGTCAGGGCGCGTCGACACGATCTTCAGCGTGAATTCGATGCTCGCGTACCAGGCGTCGCTGCGCGGCGATGCAAAGCTGATCGGCACCGTGAGCGGCGGCTGGCCCCGCACCGCGGACATCGCGATCACGACGCGCAAGGGCAGCGGCCTCGCCGATCCCTTGACGGTCGCGATCAATGCGCTGATCGCGAACGGCAGCTACCGGAAGGTGCTCGGCCGCTGGAGCCTCGACGCCGAAGCGATCGATCGGTCGCAGACCAATCCGCCGGGGCTGCCGCGTACCTGAGTGCGGGAACCGCGGGAGGCGCCGGAAGGGGGATCGCCTACCGGTAGGTCCAGAGCCGGTGCAGCACGAACGTCGTCGGCGGAATCAGCAGCGCGATCGCGACGATGCTCATCCCGCGGGACACGTCGAGCGCTTCGGCCGCACGCGCGAGCAGCATCGTTTCGACGAAGCCGGCCAGCGTGACCGCGAGAAAGCGCATCGCGTTGCGCGTGCGCACCGTCGACGAAAAGCTCCACAGCGTATTCGCGAGATACGAGAAGGCCGTTGCGCAGAGGAATGCGATCGCATTCGCCGTCACCAGCGTCGCATCGAACTGCGCGAACAGCGCCGCCGCGACCAGCGTGTGGATCGCGGTCGAGCAGAGCCCGGACACGCCGAAGCGCACGAGCCGCGTGCGTTCGGCATACAGCAGGCCGATCATGGCGCGTCGGCGCGCATCAGCGTTCGCCGACCCGCGCACGGGTCGGCTGCACGCGCCGGCGTGCGAGCTGGCGGCGCGCATCGCGCGCGACCGGGAGCTCGATCACCTTGCCGTGCGCCTGGTAGCGGCGGCGGATCAGGTAGACGGGCCGTTGCTTCGACTCGTCGTAGATCCGTCCGATGTATTCGCCGACGACCCCGATCCCGATGAGCTCGATGCCGCCGATGAACAGCGTGACGGAGATCAGCGACGCGTAGCCGAGCACCGGATTGCCGAACAGCAGCGTGCGGAAGATGATGAACGAGCCGTACAGGAACGCGAGCGCGGCGATGCCGACGCCAATGTAGGTCCAACTGCGCAGCGGCACGGTACTGAAGCTGGTGATGCCTTCCAGCGCGAAATTCCACAGCTTCCAGCCGGAGAACTTCGAGTGCCCGGCGCTGCGCGGGTCGCGCTGGTATTCGACGATCACGGTCCGGTAGCCGACCCACGCGAACAGCCCCTTCATGAAGCGATGCCGCTCGGGCAGGTTGCGCAGCGCGTTCACGACCTTGCGGTCCATCAGCCGGAAATCGCCGACGTTCTCCGGCAGTTTCACGTCCGACAGCATGTTGTGCACGCGATAGTAGATCGCGGCCGCCGTGCGCTTCGCGAACGAATCGCACGCGCGGTTGCTGCGCTTCGCGGCGACGACTTCCGCGCCGCCGCGCCAGTGTTCGATCATCACCGGAATCAGGCTCGGCGGATCCTGCAGGTCGGCGTCGAGCGGGATCACCGCGTCGCCGACGGCCTCGTCGAGGCCGGCTGTCAGCGCGGCTTCCTTGCCGAAGTTGCGGGTGAGATCGATCACGCGTACACGGCGCTCGCCGGTGCTGATCCGGATCAGCCGCTCGAGCGTATCGTCCCGGCTGCCGTCGTTCACGCAGACGATCTCGAAGCGGATCGCGTCGATGGACGTCATCAGCGGAATCACGACGTCGAAGAAGCGCTCGACAGCCTCGCCTTCGTTATAGAACGGCACGACCAGCGAGATGAGCGGTGTATAGAGTGATTCCCGCATGATGATTCCCCTTGTGATGTCGCTTCACCGATGCGCGCCGATGGTCGGTCGGCCGGTGCGGCGCATTTCGTACGCCGGGCGGTGGTGCGACCGGACCGGCTGCACGAAACCGGTCTCGGTCGAGTTGTCGCGTGCGTCGGGCATCGACGGCACGTCGTGTCTTTCCTGTGCGATCCGGCTGACGAGCAGCCCGAGCGACGCCAGCGTGACGAGCGGCATGAACTGGAACGACAGATGCGGCACGACCGCGAGGCCCGCGAGCGGCATCAGCCACAGCAGCATCAGCCATTCGCGGTCGAAGCGCCGCCAGCCGTGCGTCCACGCATAACGTGCGTACCACGCGATCACGATGCCGTACCAGGTCAGGTCGTAGTCGTACAGATAGGGGCTGACGAGCAGGCAGGCGCAGGCGAGGGTCGCGGCGCGCAGCGCATAGGCGCACGCACCGCGCCACGCGTAGATGACGGCGACGGCAGCGGTTGCGGCGGACAGCAGCTGGAGGCCTTTCGCGACGATCGCGGGCCAGTGGGCCCACGTCGCGAGCGCGAACACGGACGGCATGCGTGCGAGCTTGGCTTGGCCGGTGCCGACGATCGCGTAGACGTTGTCGATCACATGTGCGAACGCGAGCCACGGGCCGAACCCGAACGCGAGCGTCGTGAGCGCGATGCTGCAGGCGATCGTCGCGGCCCAGGCAGCCAGTGCGCGCCATTGGCCCGCGCACAGCAGCGCGAGCGGGAACAGCACCGCGAGCTGCGGCTTCATCGTCAGCAAGCCGAAGCAGATTCCGGCATACACGGGGCGGCGGTTCAGTGCGAGCAGGCCGGCACCGGCGAGCAACGCGGTGAAGAGGCTGGTCTGTCCGACGATCACCGTGAGGAACGCGCCGGGGAACGCGAGCGCGCACAGCCATGCGGCATCGCGCTGCACGATTGCGCGGATCGTCGCCGCGAACAGCGCATACGTGATCCCGAGCCACAGCACGAGCGCCAGCGTGTACGGCAGCCAGCCGAGCGGGAGCACGAGCAGCAGCATGGAGGGCGGATAGAGCCACGGCAGCGTGCCGTCCGCGAGCGTCATCGTCGGGATCGCGAGCTTCTGGACGGCGAACAGCGCGGGGAAATGCCACGCATCGGCCGCATGCCCGTGCGCGGCGAGCCACGCGGCGCTCCAGATCGGCGAGAAATCCTGTGACAGCGGTTGCAGCGCGCCGTTGTGCGACAGGCACACGCGGATCACGTAGATGCAGATGAACAGCAGCTCGGTCACCAGCGCGGCGCCCGCATAGAGGCGCACGCGCTCGCGATTGAGCCAGTGCGGGTAGCGGCGCGGGCCCGCGATCGGGAGTTCCGGATGCACGTCGGCGGCCGAGTGCGCGTGGCGCGCGGAAGGTGACGATCTCATCGTGCGCTCCGGGACTCGAGCGCCGTGCGGCGCATGATGACGAGCAGCACCGCGAGCAGCACGAGCGGCCCGATCTGCGGCAGCTTCATCAGCCGGTTGAACATCTCGAAGATCGGCAGCAGCCACGCAAGCACGATGATGCCCTGGTCGCCAGGCAGCCAGCCTTTGTCGAGGCCGTGCGCGATCAGGCAGAAGATCGCGATGCCGAGCCACGTCAGTTCGTAGTTCCACAGATACGGCGTCGTCAGCAGCGTGGCGACGGCCAGCACCGCGCCGCGCAGGCGCATGTCGCGCGTGCGGCGCCATACGTCGACGGCCGCGACGATCGCGAGCAGTGCAACCGCCGCTTGCGCGGCCAGCGCGGTTGCCACCGGCATGCCCGCGAGCCGCAGCGCGGCGAACGGCGTCGGCGACGCGAGCCAGTACGACGGGAGCATGAAATGCTGGTCGCGCACCGTCGCCAGTGTCTGACTCAACCCGTGCAGCGCGCCGGGGCCGGCCAGCGCGATGCCGGCAGCCGCGAACAGCGCCGCGGTGATCGCGGCCGCCGCGAACGTGCGCCACGCACGTGCCGCGATCAGCACGAACGGGAACACCACGGCCAGTTGCGGCTTGATCGCGAGCAAGCCGATCAGCACGCCGGCGACGATCGGGCGTTTGCCGAGCAGATGCAGTGCAAGCGCGGCGATGCCGGCGGTCAGAATGCTGTTCTGGCCGAACAGCGCGGCCATGCATACGGCCGAATATGCGAGCACGACGAGCGCCGCGGCGCGCGGCACGGGAAGATGCGCGCGCAATCCCGACAACCGCGAGACGGCGAACGCGTAGCATAAAAGACTGCCCGCGAAAAAGAGGAAATATGCGGGCAGGAAAGGCACAAGGGCAACCGGAGCGATGAACAGCAACATCGTCGGCGGATAGAGCCAGGGAAGCGGCCGGTGCTGCAGATACGCACCGAAGTGCGCGAACTCGGCCTGCAGGAATGAAGAGGCGTCGTAGGCCGATGCGGCATGACCTTGCAACACCAGGTGCGATGCGGTCCAGAAGACCGAGAAATCGACGCCCGGGCGGACGATGGCATTCGACGTGAAGCCGTCCGTCACGATGCCCCAGGTCACCAGCAACGCGGCGAAGAACATCAGCATGATGCAGCTGTATGGAATGATCCGGTCGGCTGTCAGCCATTGAACGCGGCGTATTGCACGCCCGCGCATTTCGCGATTGGCGGTGTACATGATTCCCCGTATCTAGTTTGGCTGCCTGGTCAGTCGCAGCCGTTTCATGTTCTGGTGCCTGCGGATCAAATCGCTCTGAAATGGCGTTATCCGGTGAGTTCATTGTTGAAGAAAAAATCGCGCATTGCAAACCACCCGCTGAAAGCCGGGATTTGGACGTGTCGATGACGCAGGTGAAAACCGCATTTTCAGGTATGAGAAATCCGCTCGGCCGATATTCGTGTTTCTGCCTTGAAACATTCCGTCAATTTGACCGGCTCGGCACCCCGCCGATCGCGTGAGGCGCGGGCGGTGCCAGGCGTTCGGGAAAGTCCCGAGCAAAAACTTTTGATCCTTTTCGCAGCGCGCCGACAGCCATGCCGGCTTGCGAAGATTGCGGGGAAACATAGATCAATTTTGAAACATTTCGCGTATCGGGCCGCCGGCGGGGGGAACGCGGGTATCGCTGGAACCCTTGATGTGTCGGGATTTCGTCTGAGGTGGCCTGCTCTTTGCGTAAGCGTTGGCACGGCAGTCGACGATGTGACGACCGAGCGGTTCCGGCAGGAGAAACAGGGAACCCGCTTCGGAATCACGGGCGGAAAGAAGGGCCGGAGCGCGTCGGGGAACACGCAGCTCCAGGTCGATCAACCGCGCAGGCGTTCGTCGAGTGACTTATGAGACCCGGTTTCGTCAGGGCAATAAAAATCGGCATCGCCGTATATGGGGAATAAAAATGAAGGACCACAGCACATCACGGTTCGCAAACCGCGTTAAAGACACATTGCAGCTTATCCGGGAGTTTGTCTCCCGTTCAACTGGATTCCATGCGTCGAACGGCAGCCGTGCCGTTCAGGTCGATCTGATTGCCCGGTTTATCCGGCCGGTCGTACCGTACGCGCCTCTCTCGCTCTCTGCGTCACTGATACCCGTTCGCACGGACAGGGGTGTGTATCCCCACTCCCGCAGCTGAGCGTCGCGTTCCGATTTTTCGAGTAGTGCCGGTGGTGCCCAGCCCCGACGTCCTGATCGACGAAGGGAATTTAGTAGTAGTCCGAAAGGAGAGTTTCCATGTCAAGAATCATCGAAAAGATCGCGTGGTTCGTCCAGGACGAGGACGGCGTGACGGCCATCGAATACGGTCTGATCGCTGCCCTGATCGCGATCGGCATCGTCGTCGCGTTGACGACGATCGGTACGGATCTGAAGACCGCGTTCAGTACGATCGCCTCGGATCTGGACTCGATAGTAGCTGGCTTCTGATGGATGGTACGGCAAGCGAATCGCTCAACTCGTTTGTCAGCACCACACGGCATTAGCGACATTCCTCGACGTATCGATGCACGGTCATCCGACCAGCCGGCACGCGAGGACCATGAAATTCACCACGCAAGGAGATCATCATGTCCAAGTTCATTCAACAAGCTGCCCGTTTCGTTCGTGACGAAGACGGCGTGACCGCCATCGAATACGGCCTGATCGCCGCACTGATCGCGGTCGGCATCATCCTCGCGCTGTCGACGATCGGGAAGGACCTCAAGACCGTTTTCAGCACGATCGCGGCCGATCTGGATTCGGCAGTAGCCGGCCTTTGACGGACCGTACCGCGGGCGGCTCGGCCGGTGCAGCGCTCGAGCCGTCCCCGGTCTTCTGATCAACCCGGAACCGGAGACCATCATGCAAGCCAGGTTGCGTGTCGTTCGCCGCTGGATCGGCGACGAGCAGGGCGTGACGTCGATCGAGTATGCATTGCTCGCGGCGATGTTCGCTGTCGCGGTACTGGGCAGCGTCGTCACGCTGAAAGGCTCGCTTGCCAATACGTACGAGGTGATCGCAACGGCTGTGACGGCCGCCGTGGCCACCGCGCTTGCCATGGTTTCCTGATCCACCGATTCGACTGCGAGGTTCGCCATGCTACCTGTTGCGCCGCCTTACCCGGTTCCGTTGTGCGTGACGCTGCTCGCGATCGCCGCGGCCAGCACGGACATCGCGAGCCGCCGTATTCCGAACCGCCTCGTCCTGCTCGGCCTGGCCGGTGCGTTGGTGGCCCAGTGCCTGTTGCACGGTGTCGTGGCAGGTGCACTCGGATGGCTCGCCGGCGCCGCGACCGGCTTCGGCCTGCTGCTGCCGTTCTACCTGTTGCGCGGCATGGCGGCCGGCGACGTGAAGCTGATGCTCGCGATCGGCGCATGGGTCGGCGCGGAAATGACGTTTTTCATCGTGCTGGCCACCTTCCTGGCCGGCGGGATCGGCGCCATCGCCTACGCGCTGTTGCGCGGGCGGATGCGCCAGATGTGGGCGAACGTGCGCGCGCTGATCGCGCGGCGCTCGCCAGGCGCGAGCGCCGAGGCCACCGGCGGCCCCGTCGAAATCGCATCGGTCGGCACGCTGCCGTACGGCGTGGCGATCGCGGCCGGCACGCTGGGCATGCTGTTCGTGTCGTGCGCATAGCGCGACGCATCCGCAACGAGGACGGAACGATCATGAACACGAATCACACCGAACCGAGACGCGACGCACAGGTGGCACGCCTGCCCGATCCGTTGCCGTCGCGGGAAGCGCATACGAAGCTGGGCTGGCAGCTGCCGACGGCGCCGCGCTCGCTCGAGGAAACCGGGTTGAGCATGACGTTCGTCGCCGGCCTCGTGCTGAAGTCGACGTTGATGCTCGGCCGCCCGTCGTACGGCGACCTGGTCGAGCGGCACTGCCTGCCGCTCGCGGTGCTCGACGACGTCTTCGCATTCCTGGTGCGCGAGCATCTCGTCGAGCTCACCCATCGCGGCGCGACCGATCTCGACGTGACGTTCCGCCTGACCGACGCGGGCCGCGTGCTCGCGCTGGAGGAACGCTCGCGCAGCGGCTACAGCGGGCCCGCGCCGGTGACGCTCGACGCCTATATCGAGTGCCTGAACGTGCATTCGGTGCGCAAGCTGCACATCAGCCAGAACGAAGTGTGGGCGGCGTTCGAAGGCATCGTGATCGACACGGCGCTGCTCGATGCGGCGGCGGCTGCGCTGAACGCGGGCCGTCCGCTGCTGATCTACGGCCCGGCCGGCAGCGGCAAGACCTTCCTCGCCGAGCGGCTCGGTTCGCTGATGCGCGGCCGCGTGCCGGTGCCGCATGCGATCTGCGCGGCCGGCGAAGTGATCCAGATCTACGACCCGCTCGTCCATGTCGACGCGGAAGCCCAGTCCGGCGGCCAGTCGATCGATCGCCGCTGGCGCCTGTGCAAGCGGCCGGTCGTGATGTCGGGCGGTGAACTGACGCTCGACGAGCTCGACCTGCGCCGCGACGAGGCCGCTGGTTTCTATCAGGCGCCCCCGCACATGAAGGCGAACATGGGCATGTACGTCGTCGACGATCTCGGCCGCCAGCGCGTCGAGCCGCGCGACCTGCTCAATCGCTGGCTGCGCCCGCTCGATCGCGGCGTCGATTATCTGACGCTCGAATCCGGCAACCGCTTCGTGATGCCGTTCGACGTCTGGCCGGTGTTCTCGAGCAACCTGTCGCCGGAGCAGTTCTGCGACGACGCGTTCCTGCGCCGCCTCGGTTCGAAGCTGCACGTCGGCGCGATGTCGATCGACGAATATCGCGCTGTGTACAACGCGGCCTGCGCATCGCTCGGACTCGTATCGGCGACCGATGCGTTCGACTTCCTGCTGCATCGGCTGCACCTGCCGACCGGCAAGGCATTTCTCGCCTGCTTTCCGGCGGACCTGTTGCGCCTCGTGGCCGCCGGCGCGCGTTATCGCGGCGATCCGCCCGAGGTGACGCACGACGCGCTGTACGACGCGTGGGCGAGTTACTTCGGCGCAGCGCCTGAACGGGACGGCAGCCATCCGCCGCCCGTCGAGCGCGGAGGCCGTACGTTCGTCACCGGTTGAGCGGTTTCTTTCACGATTTGTCGAGGAGCATTGCCATGAAAAACAGTCGAGCGGTCCTGATGCTGGTCGTCGCGATGGTCGCGGGTCTTGCCGCGGTCGTGTTCGCGTCCCACTGGCTGGTACAGACATCCACGAGCTCGGTCACGCCGGTCGCGGTGGCCAACGTCGACCTGAACCTGGGCGAACCGCTCGGGCCGAACCAGATCCACATGGTCAGCTGGCCGTCGGGCAGCGTGCCCACCGGCGCGTTCACCGATACGAAGGTGCTCGAAGGGCGTGTCGTGCGGACCAGCCTGGCACGCGGCGAGCCGGTGATCGAGTCGAAGCTCGCACCGGTCGGCACGAAGGGCGGGCTGTCCGCGGTCATCGCCGACGGCAGCCGCGCGATCACGGTGCGCGTGAACGACGTGGTCGGCGTCGCGGGCTTCGCGCTGCCGGGCAACTACGTCGACGTGATCGTCAACACGCAGGAACAGCAGGGCAAGACCGACGGGCAGAGCATCTCGAAGATCGTGCTCGAGCACATCCTCGTGCTCGCCGTCGCGCAGCAGGTCAGCCGCGACGACACGGCGCCGAAGGTCGTCAACGCGGTGACGCTGGAAGTCACGCCCGACCAGGCCGAACGGCTCGACCTCGCACGCAGCGTCGGCACGCTGTCGCTCGTGCTGCGCAACCAGGTCGACCAGAAGACGCTGAACACCGATGGCGCGACCAAGCTGACGCTGCTCGGCAAGGAGCCCGCACCCGAAGCGCCGCCGGCACCGGTCCGTGTGAAGACGGTACGCGTGCACGTCGCATCGCACGCGGCGCCGGAAGTACGGCGCGACTGTGTCGGCGTGCTGACGGGCGTGAAGGGCAGCGTCGAGTGTTTCTGAAGCAGATCAATACAGCCAGATAAACGGCCGCCCGCAACGCGGCGGCCCTGGAAGTCGATAACCGGCATGGCGCCGGTCTCTCGGGGGATCAGACGAAATGAAGATCAAACCGCAATGCACAGGTACCGGCCCGCTGCGCACACGCGTCGCACGGGGCACGATGATGGCCGCGATCCTTTGTTCGGGATGGCTGACCGTTTATGGCGCACTCGCGCAGGAAGGCATCGAGTCGGCCGTGCTGACGAAGGGCGGCGCCAGCGCGCCGGCCGCGGTCGGCAAGGGGCCGATGCAGATGACGATCAGCATGGCGCCGGTAGCGGCCGCCGCGCCGGCCGCGTCGTCCGGGCCACTGCGCGGGCCGAACTGCGTCGGCGCCGTGCGCGAATCGACCAGCGTCAGCGTGCCGCTCGGCAAGTCGGTGCTGCTGCCGATGCCGGAGCCGGTCCGCAATCGGACGATCGGCAATCCGGCCGTCGCGCAGGCCACGATGGTGTCGCCGCAGACGCTGTACATCCTCGGGCTCGCGGTCGGCACGACCAACATGATCGTGCAGGGCAAGAGCGGTGCGTGCCGGGTGATCGACGTCGCGGTCGGCGCGGATGCCGGCGGCCTGCAGGCGTCGCTGATGCAGCTGATGCCGAACGAGCGCGATATCCATGTGTCGACCGCCGCCGGCACGATCGTGCTGGCCGGCACCGTGTCGAGCTCGATGGCCGCGCAACAGGCCGTGCAGATCGCCCATGCGTACGGCGACAGCGCGAGCGATCCGGCGGGCGGCGGCAAGGCGGGCGGCGGGGTGCTCAACATGCTGAACGTCACGTCGCCGCAGCAGGTGATGCTCGAGGTGAAGGTGGCCGAGGTGTCGAAGACGCTGATCAACCAGATGGGCAGCGCGCTCAACATCCAGGGCGGGTTCGGTTCGTGGAGCGGCGCGCTGGTCAGCAACCTGCTCGCGGGCGTCGCAACCGGGATCGCCTTCAGCAAGGCGAACAACAGGCCGTTCAACCTCGCAGCCGACGCGCAGAACACCGACAACCTGGTCAAGATCCTCGCGGAGCCGAATCTCGTGACGATCAGCGGCCAGGAAGCGACGTTCCTCGCCGGCGGCAAGATCTTCATCCCGATCCCGCAAAGCAGCGGCAACGGCACGTCGTCGATCACGCTGCAGGAAGAGGAATTCGGCGTCGCGCTGAAGTTTACGCCGACCGTGCTGGGCAATGGCCGGATCAGCCTGAAGGTCGCACCGGAAGTGTCGGAGCTGTCGCAGACGGGCGTCACGCTGAGCGCGACCAACATCGGCGGCACGTCGATCCTGCCGCTGATCACGACGCGGCGCGCCTCGACGACGGTCCAGATGGGCGACGGCGAAACGTTCGCGATCGGCGGGCTGATCAAGGACAACGGGACCGGCGCGCTGAAGGCGCTCCCGGGTGTCGGCGAAGTGCCCGTGCTCGGCGCGCTGTTCCGCAGCACGTCGTTTCAGCAGGACCGCACCGAGCTGATCTTCGTGATCACGCCGCACCTGGTGAAGCCGCTGCAGACCGCGGACGTGCCGCTGCCGACCGACAGCTTCACGAAGCCGAACGAAGTCGACGTGTATGCGACGGGCAACATGGAAGGCCGCGGTGGCCTCCGCAAGCACGGTGCACAACCGGCGAACGGCGCGGCAGCTGCACCGCAGACGCCGGCCCAGGCACCGGCCCAGGCACCGGTCCCCGCCCCGGCACCGCAATCGGAAGCGCCCGCCGCCGCGGCCGCCGCACTGCCGG
>NZ_JAAGPP010000184.1:0-232 GCF_017104975.1 Burkholderia sp. Ac-20344 | reverse complement strand
AAAAAAAAAAAAAAACAAAAATTACGTGGTTGTTTTGTTTTTTATACATGTATGTTTTTATTGTCTGTTGTCCTTCTCCTTTCTTTCTCTCATCACTTATTTGCATTTTGTTTCTTGAGTGTTATGATTTTATTTTTTATGTGTTTTTTTTTCTTTCATTTTTTTTTTTCTTGTTTTAGTGTTGTCTTTAATTGTCAATGTGTTCATCCACTAGTTGTTTGAATCTAGTCTT
>NZ_JAAGPP010000183.1:0-242 GCF_017104975.1 Burkholderia sp. Ac-20344 | reverse complement strand
TCTGTAGTACGATTTTGCGGTGCGGCTAGGTGAGCACACTGATCTGTCACGAAGCCAGACCAGGACGACGCGGCAGAGAGTTAGTTGTCACCGAGGAGTGCGATCTATAGCGGTTAACAGGCCAAGCCGTCGGGTAGTGCGTGCCTGTCGTGAATAACTAACGTGTGGCGTCTCTATCTTGGCGGAATGTAGTTGGTTGCCTGCATTTCTTCTATTTTTTTTTTTTTTTTTTTTTTTTTCCA
>NZ_JAAGPP010000182.1:0-15167 GCF_017104975.1 Burkholderia sp. Ac-20344 | reverse complement strand
ATCGATCACGCGCGAGCAGATCGAATCGCACACCAACGTCACGACCGAGGACGCGCTGAAGTACGCGCCGAACCTGATGGTCCGCAAGCGCTATATCGGTGACCGCAACAGCGTGTTCGCGGGCCGCGACTTCAACGAACTGCAGAGCGCGCGCGGGCTCGTCTACGCCGATGGCGTGCTGCTGTCGAACCTGCTCGGATCGAGCTACGCGTACCCGCCGCGCTGGTCGCTGATTCCGCCTGACGATATCGCGCGCGTCGACGTGCTCTATGGCCCCTTTTCCGCGCTGTATCCCGGCAACTCGATCGGCTCGACCGTGCTGCTCACGACACGCCGCCCGGAAAAGCTCGAGGCGTCGTTGTCGACGCAGTTCTTTACGCAGCGCTACCACGACGGCTACGGATTCGCGGACAGCTTCGGCGGCAATCACCAGAGCGCGCGGATCGCGAACCGCGTCGGCCGGTTCTGGTTCGCACTGTCGCTCGACCGGCTCGAGAACAACGGTCAGCCGATGCAGTATGCGAGCCCCAATTCGGCGTACAACCCGAAGCTCGGCGCCGCCGTGCCGGTGACGGGCGCCGCGACCGACATCGGACCCAACGGCCGGCCGCGGACGATCGTTGGGGCGCAGACGATCGAGCGGACCGAGCAGCTCAACGAGACGGTCCGGATGGGCTATGCGTTCACCGACCACGTCGACGCGACGCTCACGCTCGGGCATTGGGAGAACCATTACCGGCAGCACGGCGAAACCTTCCTGCGCGATGCGGCCGGCAATCCGGTCTACGGCGGCAACGTGTCGATCGGCGGCCGGAACATGACCGTTGCACCGAACGCATTCGCGCCGCAGCGCGGCGACCAGGAGAACTGGCTGTACGCGCTCGGCCTGAACGGCCGGCTCGATTCGGGCTGGCGCCTGTCGGGCGTCGTGTCCGCGTACGACGTGTCGCGCGACGTGCAGCGCTCGGCGTCGACCGTGCAGGGCGGCGCGGGCACGCTGTTCCAGGGCGACGGCACCGGCTGGCGCACGCTCGACCTGAAGGCGGAGGCGCCGGAAGTGAAGGGCCATACGTTCACGTTCGGCTATCACTACGACAATTATTTCCTGCGCAACGTCACGTACAACACGGCCGACTGGCTGGCCGGGCCGACCACGTCGCTGTCGAGCGTCTATCGCGGCGACACGCGCACGCAGGCGCTGTTCGGGCAGGACGCGTGGCGTTTCGCGCCGGGCTGGCTCGCGACGCTGGGGCTGCGCTACGAACGCTGGGATGCGTACGGCGGCGCGCTCGGCAACGCAACGGGCACGCTCGGCTATGCGGACCGCAGTGCGAATGCGCTGTCGCCGAAAGTCGCGTTGCAATGGGATGCGACCGACGTCTGGCGCTTTCGGCTGTCGTTCGCGACCGGCACGCGTTTCCCGACGGTCGGCGAACTGTTCCAGGGCACGATCTCGAACAATGCGATCGTCAACAACAACCCGAACCTGCGTCCTGAAAAGGCGATCGACTGGGACTTCACGGCCGAACGCGACGTGGGCGTCGGCGTCGTGCGTGCCAGCGTGTTCCAGAGCGATCTGCGCGATTCGATCTACAGCCAGACGACGGTGTCGGGCGCGACGACGGTGACCAACATCTCGAACGTCGATCGCGTGCGCGTGCGGGGCGTCGAACTCGCGTTCAGCGGCGAGAACGTCGGGCTGCGCGGGCTCAATCTCGACGCGAACGTGTCGGCAAGCAACGCGCAGATCCTCGCCGATGCCGCGAATCCCGCGTATGTCGGCTCGCGCTTTCCGCGCATTCCGCGCATGCGTGCGAACCTGCTCGCGTCGTATCGCTTCGACGAGCACTGGCTCGCGAGCGTCGGCATGCGCTACTCGGGCCGCCAGTTCAACACGCTCGACAACAGCGACGTGAATCCGGACGTCTACGGCGGCACCAGCTCGTTCACGGTTGTCGACGTGAAGGCGCGCTACCGCTTCGACCGGCACTGGACCGCGTCGCTCGGCATCGACAACCTGACGGACCGCCGCTACTACGTGTTCCACCCGTATCCGGGCCGTACTTTCTATGGAGAACTGAAATGGTCGCTGTGAGATCGTTCGCGGCAGGCGGTGCGCTGTGGTTCGCGTTGCTGTCGCCTGCCGGCGCGCACGATGCGCACGACATGCAGAAGGGCGCCGATTCGCACGCCGCGCACATGAGCATGCAGGCCGCCCCCGCGCAGCAGAAGCAGCCGCTCGCGACGGGGGCGGCATTCGACACGCATCACCGGCTGTGGGTCGCGTGGGTCGAAGGCGCGCATGTCGTCGTCGCGCATTCCGACGACACGGGCCGCACGCTGTCCGCGCCCGTTACCGTCAACGCGATGCCGGAGCCGATCTACACGAGCGCCGAGAATCGCCCGACGATCGCGACGAGTCCGGACGGGCGTGCGGTGTACGTGTCGTGGTCGATGCCGCTCGATGCGCCGTACACGGGCATGGTGCGTTTCTCGCGGTCGCTCGACGGCGGCGCGACGTGGAGCGTGCCCGTGACCGTGCATCGCGACCGGCAGGCCATCACGCACCGTTTCGACATGATGACCGTCGATCCGGCCGGCAACATCGCGATCGCGTGGATCGACAAGCGTGATCTCGTTGTGGCGAAAGCGGCGGGGCAAGCGTACGAAGGCGCGGCTGTCTACTACGCGGTGTCGCGCGACGGCGGTGCATCGTTCGAGGCCGAACGCAAGGTGACCGACCACACGTGCGAATGCTGCCGCATCGCGATGGCGATCGATCCGGCCGGACGTATCGAGGCCGCGTGGCGCAACGTTTTCCCGGGGCAGATCCGCGATCATGCGCTCGCCGTGTTGCCCGTCGCTGCGTCGGAACCGGTCGTGCCGGTTCGTGCGACGTTCTCGAACTGGCACGTCGAGGCGTGCCCCGAGCACGGGCCGGCGCTGGCGATCACGGCGGACGGCACGCGCCATCTCGCCTGGTTCGGCGTCGTCGACGGTCGGGCCGACGTGTTCTATTCGCGCATCGGCGCCGATGGCGAGCCGCGCGGCACGCCGTGGGCATTCGGTGCGAATCTCGCCGCGCCGGGCGAGCAGGCGTCGCATGCGGCGCTCGTCGCGCGCGGCGACGTCGTATGGCTCGCATGGAAGGCGTTCGACGGCGACACGATGCAGGTCAAGCTGCGCCGCTCGGACGATCGCGGCGAGCACTGGTCGGCGCCGCACGTGATCGCAGCGACATCGGGCGCAAGCGACAACCCGCAATTGCTCGACGATGCGGGCCGCGTCTATCTGTCGTGGCGCACGCGTAACGACGGCTATCGGCTGATCGCCGTGGAGGGGGAGAAATGAAGCCGTTGATTGCGTTGCTGGGCATCGTGCTCGCGAGCGCGCCGGCGTGGGCCGGTGGCGAATTGCAGCCGCTGCGCGCGGCCGACGTCGCGCGCCTGTATGCGACCGCGCACGAGCGGCCGCTGGCGGTCGAGATCTGGTCGCTCGATTGCGGATACTGTCGCGAGAACGCCGCGCATCTGGTCGCATGGCAGCGCCGTCATCCGGACGTGCAGCTCGCGATGGTCGCGATGGATGCGTACGACGACAACGGTGCGGCGATCTCGCAGGCGCTTGCGCAGATGAACCTGCCGCCGCAGGTCGCGCAGTACGCGAACGCGGAGCCGATGCCCGAGCGGTTGCGCGCGGCGCTCGATGCGGGATGGAGAGGAGAGATGCCGCGCACCGTGTGGATCGGGCGCGATGGCGCACGCGAAGCGCGCAGCGGATTGCTGACGGCCGACGTGCTCGACGGCTGGTTGCAGCACGCCAGGCGCTGAACGAACCGGCGGCGCGCGGCGAACGGGCCGCGCGCCGGCCTGATGCGAAAACGCGCCCGAAGGCGCGTGGAGAGAAGCGTCAGGCCGCTCGCTTGAATAGCCGGATCACGAACAGCAGGATCACCGCGCCGACGACCGCGACGATCACCGAACCGATGAAGCCGCTGCCGATGCTGATGCCGAGCAGCCCGGCGAGCCAGCCGCCGATCACCGCGCCGACGATCCCGACGATGATGTCGACGATCAGCCCGAAGCCGCCGCCCTTGACGAGCAAGCCGGCAAGCCAGCCGGCGATCGCGCCGATGATGAGCCACATAATCAAGCCATGAGTCATGGTGGTCCTCTCCTTGTGTTGTGTCGAATGACCGGACGTCGGCTGTGTCGCCGCAAGCTGAATGAAGGCGGCATTGCGACCCGCCGCGCCGCCCACGCAATGTAACGCGATAGACGGGTCGGAATCGTTAAGTAATGTTATGCACCCTTAACGGGATTTTCCAGGGAATTCGTCTGAGTACGGCGAGGCTCGCGCGCGGGCGATGCATGGCGAAATGAATCTGTAAGAAATGGCCGCCGGTGAAGCCGGTCGGCCATGCGCGTCATCGTTCGCGCGTCGATGCGTGCATGCCCGCGTCGGGCAATCCGTCGCTTGCGTCGGCGATCAGTCGTGCGGCGGTCGCGGTATCGCCGATCGCCTCGATCGCCAGCAGTGCGAAGCGGGCGAGAAAGAGCGACGCATCGGCTTCGCCGATCCGCGTCATCGTGCGGCACAGGTCGGTGTAGAGGGTGTCGCGTTCGGTGTCAGTCATCATGCGGTCTCCTGAGGATCGGTAGACGCGCATGGATGGAGTGCGCGTTCGAGTGCGGCGGCCATGTCGCCGGCGCGAGCGTCGTGCCAGCGGCCGAGTACGTGACCGTCCGGGCGCACGAGATAGACGGTGCCGTCGCGCGCGCCGTACATGTCGAACAGCCGGCCGTCCTCGTCATGGCCGCCGCAGCCACGTTGCCGCGGCGCCGCATGCCGCGCGAGCGTGACGAGCGCGAACGGTATCCGCGCAGCGTGCAGGCGCCGTTCGAGATCGGTCAGCGTCGGATCGGGCACGCCGTCGGACGTGAAGCAGAACGCGGTGAAGCGCGGGGCGACGAGATCGGTCAGGTGACCGCGGCGCATGTCGCTGCCGTGCGCCGTGTACAGCATCAGCGGGCATTCGGCGAGCACCGTGCCGGGCGCGGGGCCGGCTGTAAACGTATCGCGTTCGGCCGTGTTGAGCGACGACGTCGCATAGGCGATGGCCGTCGTCTGGCGCGGATTGATCAGCGAACGCAGCGCCGGATGACGGACCGCGAGCGACAGCACGGCTCGGCGCATCAGTTCGAAGGCAAACGACGGCGGCGCCATGAATTCGGTGCTCTTCGTGCCGTAGCGGAGGTTCTCGTGCGTCGCGAACACGCGTTCGTCCGAGTAGCTGTCGAGCAGCGTGTCCGACGCGAGGCCGCGTGACACGTACGCGAGTTTCCATGCAAGGTTGTCGGCATCGTCGATGCCCGAATTCGCGCCGCGCACGCCGAAGATCGGCACGAGATGCGCGGCGTCGCCGCAGAACAGCACGCGGCCGTGCCGATAGCGTTCGAGTGTCAGCGCGTTCGCCTTGTAGATCGTGATCCAGATCGGCGACCAGTCGCCGCGCTCGCCCATCATGTCGAGCAGGTTCTGCACGCGCGGAATCACGTTCTCCGGTTTCACAGCCGCTTCGGGATCCTCATCGTCGCGCAACTGGTAGTCGATCCGCCACACGTTGTCGGGCTGCTTGTGGACGAGCACCGTCGAACCCGGGTTCGACGACGGATCGAAATACGCGAGCCGTTCGGTCGGCCGGTCGCTGTCGAGCGCGATGTCGACGATCACGTAGCGACCCTCGTAGCTCGCGCCCTGCAGCGACAGACCGAGCGCGTCGCGCATCGTGCTGCGTCCGCCGTCGCATGCAACGACCCAGTCGGCGTCGAGTGCGTAGCCGCCGAGCGGCGTGTCGACATCGAGGCGCGCACCGTCCGGTTGCCGGGTCACGCCGGTGACTTTCGTCTGCCAGCGGATCTCGATGAGTTCGGGGCGGCGCAGCGCCGCGTCGAGCAGGAACTGCTCGATGTGATACTGCGCGAGGTTGAGCATCGGCGGCAGCTTCTGGTTTTCGTCCTGCGGCATCGTGAAATGCAGCACTTCGTCGCGACGGTAGAAGCTGCGCCCGCCGGTCCATGGCAGCCCCGTGCGCAGGAAGTCGTCGAGCGCGCCGAGCCGCTCGACGATCTCGAGGCTGCGCCGCGAAATGCAGATGGCGCGGCTGCCGTGGCAGACCGCATCGTCGGCCTCAATCAGCACG
The DNA here is from genome assembly GCF_017104975.1 of Burkholderia sp. Ac-20344. Lineage (NCBI taxonomy): Bacteria > Pseudomonadati > Pseudomonadota > Betaproteobacteria > Burkholderiales > Burkholderiaceae > Burkholderia > Burkholderia sp. Ac-20344. The sequence continues at coordinate 8,965 of NZ_JAAGPP010000182.1, read as the reverse complement.
CTGCGAATGCCGTGGTTCGCGAGACCGAGCGCGACGGCGAGACCCACGGGGCCGCCGCCGACGATCGCCACGCGATGCCGGCGCGTATCGATACCGTCGGCGCAGGCCGGCAGATGCGCGGGATGGCGCTCGGCGACGAACGGGTAGGGCTTGAAGTCGATCTCCATCGTTGGCTTCCCGGGTAGTCTGGTTCGACGTGCGCGCATCGACGCTGAGATGCGCGCAACAGGTCAGTGCAGTATGGGAGCCGGTCATGCCTCCGTTGTCCCCAAATCGGGTACAGCGAACGGCAACTGGAATGGTCGCGAGAGGCTTAACGCAAGCCGCGATGTTTCATGGCTGCATGCACAGCGCAAACAACTCGCGCTGGCTCGAGATGCCAAGGCGCCGGTATGCGCGCTTCTGGTAGGTGACGACGCTTGAGGCCTTCACGCCGATGGTCTCGCCGATCTCGTGCGCGGTCTGGCCTTCGAGTACGCCGCCCAGCACGTCGAGTTCGCGCTTGGACAATTCGGGGCATGCATGCCGCAGTCGCGCGAGCATCCGTTGCGGGATGGCGATCTGCGCGGCACCGGCGAGCGCGTAGTGATGCTTCGCGGCCTGCGCGATCAGCGGCGCGAGCGCTTCGATCGCAGCGATCTCGCGCGGCTGGAACGCGCCGCTGCGATGCGCGCGGTACAGGTTGATCGACAGCCACGTTGCATCGCCAGGCTGCATCAGCAGCGCTAGCCGGTCGGATACGTCGGGGCCGCGGTAGCACGCCGCGCGATACGCTTCGTGGCCGATCTCGTCGCCGGCCTGCTGGTGCAGCAGCAGGTCGTGGCGGCGGATGCCGCGATGAGCGGTCGACACGATCGACTGGTTGCCGTCGAGTGCGTAGAAGTGCCGCGCATAGGTGTCGGCGACATCGCGCAGGTAGCGCCCGCCGCGATGATCGGCGACCGACATCGTGCGCGGCCGGTTGCCGAACTCGTACGCGAAGATCGTGCACTGCGTGATGGACAGCGCATCGTCGAACAGCTTCAGCACTTCGGCCGCGAATGCGTTCGGTTCGCTGTCGCCGATCGCGGCGACGAGGCGCGTCGCACGCGATACATCCAGTTGCCCGGTGAGGTTCGGTCGCTCGAGACGCCAGGTGCGCATGATGCTCGGAAAGGGCGGGGTGGTCCGTCGATTGTAATCGGCGGGGTACGGCGCGGGAGTCGGGTGATGCCCGCAAGCGGAGCGGACGCGGGCAGAAGGAGGACGGCGCGCGATTCGGCGCCCGGAATGAGAAAAGGGCTGACAAGCATTGCTTGTCAGCCCTTTATAACTTGGTGCCGGAGATAGGAGTCGAACCTACGACCTTCGCATTACGAATGCGCTGCTCTACCAACTGAGCTACACCGGCATCAGAGAAACGAAATTATAAGGTGAAATCTGAGGCCTTGGCAATAGGTTTTGCGAATTTTTTTCAGCTTGCTGCTGCTGTTTCGCGAAACTCATCGACTCGGCGGACTTCCCGCTTCGTTTCACTGCGATACGACCCGTTGGGGTCACATCGAGAGGCGCGATTGTACGTACGTCGCGCGGCACTGTCTAGTGCTGCAGTGCAATTATTTTGCTTCGTCGTGATAGCCGGTCACGCGCTCGACTTCGTTCTTCGAACCGAGGAACACCGGGACGCGCTGGTGCAGGCCCGTCGGCTGCACTTCCATGATGCGCTGCGTGCCGGTCGTCGCGGCGCCGCCCGCCTGTTCGACGATGAACGACATCGGGTTCGCTTCGTACATCAGGCGCAGTTTGCCTGGACGATCGGGCGTACGCTTGTCGGCCGGGTACATGAAGATGCCGCCGCGGTTCAGGATCCGGTGCACGTCGGCGACCATCGATGCGATCCAGCGCATGTTGAAGTTGTCGCCGCGCGGGCCGTCCTTGCCGGCGTTCAGTTCGTCGACGTAGCGCTTGACCGGGTCGTACCAGTGGCGCGCGTTCGATGCGTTGATCGCGTATTCGCGCGTGTCGGCCGGGATCTGCATGTTGCTTTGCGTGAGCACCCACGAGCCGACTTCGCGGTCGAGCGTGAAGCAGTTCACGCCGTTGCCGGTCGTCAGCACGAACACCGTCTGCGGGCCGTACACGGCGTAGCCGGCCGCGACCTGCTGCGTGCCGGGCTGCAGGAACGATTCCTCGGTTGCCTGCTTGCCGTCCGGGCAGCGCAGCACCGAGAAGATCGTACCGATCGACACGTTCACGTCGATGTTCGACGAGCCGTCGAGCGGATCGAACACGAGCAGGTATTCGCCGCGCGGATAGTTCTCCGGGATCGGGAAGAACGTTTCCATTTCTTCCGATGCCATCGCGGCGAGGTTGCCGCCCCATTCGTTCGCGTCGAGCAGGATTTCGTTCGACAGGATGTCGAGCTTCTTCTGCACTTCGCCCTGGACGTTCTCGCTGCCGGCAGTGCCGAGCGCTTCGCCGAGCGCGCCCTTCGACACGTTGTAGCTGATCGCCTTGCACGCGCGGGCGACGACTTCGATCAGCAGGCGCAGGTCGGCGGGGAGGTTGTTGGTCTCACGTTGCTGTTCGATCAGGAACTTCGACAGCGTGGTGCGGCGGGCAATGGACATGACAGACTCCAAAAGGCCAAAGAATCCTTGAATGGCCGCAATTTTACCCGCCGTGCCTCCCGAGCCGCCGGGTTTTTTCGTCCGGTTACATGGCCGGGCGGCCGAGCCGGCCATGTAACCGGGGGCGGAGACGGGCGGGACGCGCGTTGCAGCAGCGGCAGGCGGTGCGGTCAGACCCCGCGATTGCGCCCGGTTCCGGTCGTGCTCACACAATAAAAAAGCCGGCGCCGCGACGGGCGGCACCGGCTGTAGTGCGGGCGCGATGCGGGCGACGGCGTTACGCGAGCGCCTTCTCGACGATCTCGCGCACGTCGCGCGACTTCGCACCGGCGGCGACCTGCTCGAGCGCTTCGCGCATCCGGTCGCGCAGCGCCGGCGTGAAGCGGCGCCACAGTTCGAGCGAGCGGGCGAGGCGTGCCGCGACCTGCGGGTTGATCGCGTCGAGCGCGAGCACCTGTTCGGCCCAGAACGCATAACCCGAGCCATCCGCTGCGTGGAATTGCGCGGGGTTGGCCGCGCAGAAGCTGAAGATCAGCGAACGCGCGCGGTTCGGATTCTTCAGGTTGAACGCGGGGTGCGCGAGCAGCTTGCGAACCTTCGCGAGCGTCGGCTGCGCGGGCGTACCGCGTTGCGCGGCCTGCATCGCGAACCACTTGTCGATCACGAGCGCTTCCTTCTCGAAGCGGCGGTAGAAATCGTCGAGCGCGTGCTCGGCCGGTTCGTTCGCGCCGGCGGCCGCGGCGGACAGCAGCGCGCCGAGTGCAGCCGCGCGATCGGTCATGTTGTTCGCCGCGTCGTATTGCGCAGTCGCGAGGCGCACGGCATCGGCCGGATCCTCGAGCTCGGCGAGATACGCGAGCGCGAGGTTCTTCAGCGCGCGGCGGCCGGAGGCCTCCGGCGTCGGCGCGTAGGCACCGGGCGTCTGGTGCTGCTCGTATGCGGCGAGCCAGTCGGCGCGCAGTGCGGTGGCGAGCTGGCGGCGCACGAACTGGCGTGCGCGATGCACGGCGGCCGGATCGGCTTCCGCCATCTGGTCGGCGAGGTAGGTTTCCGACGGCAGCGTCAGCGCGAGTTCGCGGAACGCCGGCGACAGCGTCGCATCGGTCAGCACGCGGCGGAATGCGGCGACGAAGTTCTCGCCGAGCGTGAGCGGCTCTTTTGCGGCGGCACGCGCGGCGAGCGTCAGCAGCGCGCGCGTCGCGAGGCGCTGGCCGGCCTCCCAGCGGTTGAACGGATCGCTGTCGTGCGCGAGCAGGAACGCGAGGTCGTCGTCGCTGTAGTCGTACTCGACGATCACCGGCGACGAGAAGTTGCGCAGCAGCGACGGCAGCGGGTGTTCCGGCACGTCGACGAACGTGAAGGTCTGCTCGGTCTCGGTGAAGTCGAGCACGCGCGTCGTGCCTGCAGCGGCGGCTTCGCCGTCGAGACGCAGCGGCAGGTCGCGGCCGTCGCGGCCGATCAGGCCGATCGCGAACGGGATCAGGAGCGGCCCTTGCTGCGTGTCGCGCGCGGCCGGCGACGCGTCGCCGTAACCCTGCGCGAGCGTGACCGTATAGCGGCGTGCGGCCGCGTCGTACGCGGTGCGCACCGACACGCGCGGCGTGCCGGCCTGGCTGTACCAGCGCTCGAACTGTGCGAGGTCACGCCCGTTCGCATCGGCCATCGCGTGACGGAAGTCGTCGCAGGTCACGGCGTGCCCGTCGTGGCGCTTGAAGTACAGGTCCATCCCCTTGCGGAAGCCGTCGCGGCCGAACAGCGTCTGGTACATCCGCACGACTTCCGAGCCTTTCTCGTAGACGGTCATCGTGTAGAAGTTGTTGATCTCGACGTAGCTCTCCGGGCGCACCGGGTGCGCCATCGGGCCCGCATCCTCGGCGAACTGCAACTGGCGCAGCACGCGCACGTCCTCGATGCGCTTGACCGCGCGGGCCGCCGATTCGATGGCGTCGCCCGCGGCCATGTCGGCCGAGAATTCCTGGTCGCGGAACACCGTCAGACCTTCCTTCAGGCTCAGCTGGAACCAGTCGCGGCAGGTCACGCGGTTGCCGGTCCAGTTGTGGAAGTACTCATGGCCGACCACCGATTCGATGTTCGCGAAGTCGGTGTCGGTCGCGGTCTCGGGGTTCGCGAGCACGTACTTCGTGTTGAAGATGTTGAGCCCCTTGTTTTCCATCGCGCCCATGTTGAAGTCGCCGACCGCGACGATCATGAAGCGGTCGAGATCGAGTTCGAGGCCGAAGCGCTTCTCGTCCCAGCGGATCGAGTGGATCAGCGAATCCATCGCATGACGCGTCTTGTCGAGGTCGGCCGGCTCGACCCATACCTGCAGCAGCTTTTCCTTGCCCGAGCCGGACGTGATCGTTTCCTCGATCGCGACGAGCTTGCCCGCGACCAGTGCGAACAGGTAGCTCGGCTTGCGGAACGGGTCTTCCCACTTCGCGAAGTGGCGGCCGTCGGGCAGGTCGCCGGAATCGACGAGGTTGCCGTTCGACAGCAGCACCGGGTACGCGGCCTTGTCGGCGCGCAGCGTCACCGTATACGACGCCATCACGTCCGGACGGTCGAGGAAGTAGGTGATGCGGCGGAAACCTTCGGCTTCGCACTGCGTGAAGAAGTTGCCGCTCGACACATAGAGGCCCGACAGCGTCGTATTCTGGTCGGGTGCGCATGCACTTTCGAGCGTCAGCTCGAATGCATCGGGAACGTTCTCGACCGTCAGCCCGTGCTCGTGCGCGCGCACGGCGCCATGCGGCGCGCCATCCAGCCGTGCGCCGAGGAATTCCAGCGCTTCGCCCATCAGCTCCAGGTGCGGCGCGGGCGCGGCATCCGGGTTGCGGCGCACGCGCATCGTATTCCTGACGATCGTACGGGCCGGCGCGAGATCGAATTCGAGCGCAACGGAGTCGATGAGGAAAGCCGGCGGCGTGTAGTCGGCGCGGCGGATCACGGTGGAGGAGGCGTTGTCGGACATGGTCGTCGAGATCGGTGGAGTGGGGGACGGGCCCGCAGCGCGGGCCGGGCGAACCGGGCCATTGTACAAAGGCTTGCGGCCGCGTGCCGGGCGAACTTTTTACCGGTTCCGGGAGTCCGCGTATTATCGGCATCCCGTTACGGTTCGCGCGGTGCGACGAACGGGTGACGGATCGAAGAGGATCAACATGAAACGCGAATGGATTCAACGCGGTGCGGGCTGGGCGGCGGTGCTGTGCGTGGCGCTGCTGACCGGCTGTACCAGCTACGTGACGACCCAGGTCACGGCCTTCTCCGACTGGAGCGGCAGCGACGCGACACGCACCTATGCGTTCACGCGCACCGATGCGCAGAAGAACAGCATCGAGCAGTCGACCTACGAGCCGATCGTCGCGAACGAGCTGTCCACGTATGCGTTCCGGCAGGTACCGCAGGCGCAGGCACGGTATCTCGTCGGGCTGACCTATGCGGTCGGCAGCGATCTCGTGACGGTGCCGCAGCCGGTCTATTACGATCCGTGGTTCGCGCCCGGGCCGTACTGGCGGCGCGGGCCGTGGGGCCCGTGGGGGCCCTGGGGGCCGATGCCGACCGGCTATGTCGCGCAGACGTACCAGGTGTTCGACTACACGCTCGGCATCCGCATCACCGAGCGCGCGACGGGCAAGGAGGTCTACAACGTGTCCGCGCGCACGACCGGCGACAATGGCACGCTGCTGTACGCGATGCCGTTCCTCGCGCGCAGCGCGCTCGCCGATTTCCCGCTGTCGAACGGCGCGGTCCGCTCGGTCCGGCTGCCGGTCGACAAGCGCGGCGGCCCGGCGGCGCCGGCCGCCAACGAACGCGCGGTGCCGGCGGCGCCCGCTTCGGGCGCAGCCGCCGCGAAGTAACGCGGCGTCAGTCTCGGCGCGGCCGCTCGGCCGCGCCCACCCGATCCATCCCCGTCAGACCCCGATGCCCAGCAGCGCCAGCGCGCCGAGCACGACGAACAGCACGGCCGCGATCGCGTGCACGAGCTTGGTCGGCAGGCGGTGCGCGAAGCGGTCGCCGAGCAGGATCGCGGGCACGTTCGCGAGCATCATCCCGAACGTCGTGCCGGCCACCACACCGATGTAGTCCTGGAAGCGCGCGGCCAGCGCGACGGTCGCGATCTGCGTCTTGTCGCCCATTTCCGCGAGGAAGAACGCGACGAGGGTCGCGCCGAACACGCCGAGCCGCGAACGGTTGGCATTGGCTTCGTCGGCATCGAGCTTGTCAGGCACGAGGATCCACAACCCCATCGCGATGAACGAGAACGCGAGCGCCCAGCGCATGATCGACGGCGTGACGAGCGCGCCGAGCCATTCGCCGAGCGCGCCGGCGAAACCGTGGTTCACGAGCGTCGCGACGAGCACGCCAAGAATGATCGGCACCGGCTTGCGATAGCGCGCGGCCAGTACGAGGGAAAGCAGTTGGGTCTTGTCGCCGATTTCGGCGAGAGCGACGGCGCCGGTGGAGATCAGGAAGGCTTGAGACACGTATGGGGTTCCACGGGCCGGTGTTGTGCGTGCGAGCGACGATCCACGGCGCGCCGGGCCCTGATGCGGCGCACTGTGAACCATCGGTCTCGCCAGGCCTCGGTGGCTGCGCCCGCCATGGCCGTACGGCCAAGTCTGTTGACGGACGCCTCCGTCACGATGCGCGCCGGGAGCGCGGGACATCGAGCGGAGCGGCTACTCCCCAATGAGCGGCGAATTCTAGCATGGTGCGGCGCACGCGGGAAAGCGTGCCGGGCGGCGCGGCGCCTGGAGTCGGGGCAGGATCGGCGTACGGCAATCTCCGGGCGTCCGGCAGGCCCGGCGGTGGATGCCCGCGCCTGCCGGGCCGTGACTCTGCAGCCGTGGCCGTTACGCGGCGGCGGGGCGGCGTGCCGCGCCGCGTTCGTGGACGAGTTTGCCGGCCGCATAGGTGCGGTATACCGCGCGGTCGTCGCCGAGCAGCGCGAACGCGAACAGCAGCTCCTCAAGCGACTCCGCACGCTTCGTGCGGCGCGCGAGCAGCGGCGTGGCCTGCGGATCGAGCACGACGAAGTCGGCCTCGGTACGCGGCGCGAGCGTGCCGACCGTATCGGCGAGGTCGAGTGCCTGCGCGGCGCCGGCCGTCGCGAGCCAGAACATCCGCGTCGCGGTCAGGTGGTGGCCCGACAGCCGCGCGACCTTGTGCGCTTCGTTCATCGTCTGCAGCATCGAGAACGACGTGCCGCCGCCGACGTCCGTGGCGAGCGTGACGGGCACGTCGTATTCACCGGCCTTGTCGAAATCGAACAGCCCGCTGCCGAGGAAGAAGTTCGACGTCGGGCAGTGCGCGACGACGGTGCGCGTCTCGGCCATCCGGCGGCGGTCCTCGTCGTCGAGGTGGATGCAGTGGCCGTACACCGCGCGCGGACGCAGCAGTCCGTAGTGGTCGTAGATGTCGAGATAGCTGCGATGGCCGGGGAACAGCTCGGCCACCCACTTCACCTCGTCGACGTTTTCCGCGACGTGGCTCTGCACGAACACGTCCGGATGGCGGCGCGCGAGTTCGCCGCACGCCTCGAGCTGCGCCTCGGTCGACGTCGGCGCGAAGCGCGGCGTCAGCGCGTACATCTGGCGGCCCTTGCCGTGCCAGCGGCCGATCAGCTCGGCACTGTCGTCATAACCCGATTGGGCGGTATCGCGCAGGAATTCGGGGCAGTTGCGGTCCATCAGCACCTTGCCCGCGATCATCCGCAGGTCGCGCGCGTCGCTCGCCGCGAACAGCGCGTCGGCCGACTGCTTGTGCACCGTGCAGTAGACGAGCGCGCTCGTCGTGCCGCAGGCGAGCAGTTCGTCGACGAAGAAATCGGCGACTTCGCGCGCATGCTCGGGATCGCCGAACTGGCGCTCGGTCGGGAACGTGTACTTGTCCAGCCACGGCAGCAGGCCCGGCGCCGGCGACGCGATCATGTCGGTCTGCGGATAGTGGATGTGCGTGTCGATGAAGCCGGGCACGATCAGCTTGTCGCGCAGGTCATGGACGATCGCGTCGCGCGCGAGCGTCGCGGCGAGCTGGGCGTACGGGCCGGCCGCGACGACCTTGCCGTCGTCGACGATCAGGAGGCCGTCGGTCTCGTGGTTCGCGGCCTGGCTCGATTGCGCCGGGTCGCCGTTGAAGGTCAGCAGTTGGGAACGGAAAGCGTTTTGCGTCATGACGAATGGTCCTGCATCAAGGTAAGGCGAACAGAAGAAAACGAGCGGCGCCGCACGAGGGCGGGGCGGCGCCTGGCGAGCGGGTGCGGCACGCTGCGTGCGGCACGACCGGATGCGATTGCGCGGGCGAACGTGGCGGCCGAAGCCGCCAGCGAGTGGTCGCCGGCGGGCCTCGCAGCCGTT